>CAIYCP010000640.1 GCA_903924715.1 uncultured beta proteobacterium | reverse complement strand
TGTTTCGGCAAAGCCCGAGCTAAACAAAATTGCGGCGGCGCAACCGCGCTCGGCCAAGGCGCGTATCGACTCAAGTGCGGCTGAGGCTGGCACGATCACAATCCCGACATCCGGCGTTTCAGGTAAGGCGGCGATCGAGGCATAGCTTGGTAGGCCCTGTACCGTTGCACGATTGGGATTCACCGGAAAAATCTTGCCTTTGTAACCTTGGCTTAGCATGTATGAGATTGGCCGCCCGCCAATGCGCAAAGGGTCGTCTGACGCGCCAATGACTGCGACAGACTGCGGCTTGAGCAGTTTGATTAAGCGCGCGCGGTCATTGGGGCGGGTGGACTGGGGGGCGGTCATTGTGTGAGTCTCCGGGGATTTTATTGGTGTGTATTAAATCAATGTCGTGGATCATACAACTCAACAAAAACACCTGCCCAAAATGATGGGCAAGGGATAAACTGCATAAACCTACAGGAGACTCGTCGTGAACAAACCTACCCCAGAATTTGACAGCTTGCTACCCCCATTGACTTTAAATCGTCGTGGCTTTTTAACGACCTCGCTCGCGGGGGGCTTTACCCTGGCCGCAGGTCCGGTGATGGCGCAAACCGTTATCACTACCGACGCCACCGGCTTAATTGCTGGCGAAGTCAAAATCCCGGTCGCCGATGGCACGATGCCGGCCTACCGCGCAGCACCCGAAGGTAAAACCAACCTTGGCACGATTCTGGTGATTCAGGAAATCTTTGGTGTGCATGAGCATCTTAAGGACGTGTGCCGTCGTTTTGCCAAGTTAGGGTATTTGGCGATTTCTCCTGAGCTGTATGCCCGCCAGGGCGATCCTTCGAAGTACACCGATAACGCCAAACTCTTTGCGGATATCGTCAACAAAGTCCCCGATGCGCAAGTGATGAGTGATCTGGATGCAACCGCGAAGTGGGCCGCTGCCAATGGTGGCGACGCCAAACGTTTGGCAATCACCGGCTTTTGTTGGGGCGGCCGTATTGTGTGGCTGTACTCGGCACACAATCCTAACCTTAAAGCGGGCGTAGCCTGGTATGGCCGGATGGTGGGAGACGCAGACCCGATGAAGCCCAAGCATCCTGTTGATCTGACGGCGCAGATGAATGCCCCTGTGCTAGGCTTGTATGGCGGCCAAGATGCCGGCATCCCGGTCAGCACAATTGACACCATGAAGGCGGCACTTGAAAAAGGTTCGGCTGCGGCCAAGGCGTCAACGTTTGTGATTTATCCCGAGGCCCCACACGCGTTTCACGCAGACTATCGCCCAAGCTATCGCGCTGCTGAAGCCAAAGATGGCTGGGAGAAAGCGCAGGCTTGGTTTAAAAAATATTTGTAACGCACGCGAGCTAGAGTGGTCTCGCGAAACCGACCACTCGACGCTCGTCTTTATTCAACTTGCACGTTAAGTCTTTTATCAAAGAGAAATTTCCATGGCTAATATCACCCGCTTGGATTCAAACGCACGGCTTAGCCGCGTGGTCATTCATGGCGATACGGTTTATGTTGCAGGCATCACTTCAAGCGTCCAGGGCGACATCGTGGCGCAAACGCGCGATGTATTCAAACAGATCGATGGCTATTTAGCTGCAGCGGGTTCAGACAAGTATCATTTGTTAACCGCACAAATCTGGCTCAGAGACATCACTGCAGATTTTGCGGGTATGAATAGTGTGTGGGCTGAGTGGGCACCTAAAGAGGCGTTGCCAACACGCGCAACCGGTGAGGTCAAACTGGCTGCGCCTGACTTGTTGGTTGAAGTGATCGTTTCTGCCGCAAAAAAATAAGTATGTCTAAGGTTGCTGTCATCGGGGCTGGTCCTGCTGGCCTGATGGCGGCAGAAACGCTTGCGCAGGCGGGTCACACTGTGCAAGTGTTTGAAGCCAAGCCTTCAGCGGGCCGCAAGTTTTTAATGGCGGGTCGCGGTGGGCTGAACATCACACATTCTGAACCCGCCGAGCGTTTCAATGCGCGGTATGGTGCACGTGCGCCTGAGTTTGCGGCGATGCTGGCTGCGCTCAATGCGAATGCCTTGTGTGAATGGGTACATGGCTTAGGGATTGAAACGTTTGTCGGCTCGTCGGGCCGCGTGTTTCCGGCTGAAATGAAAGCGGCTCCTTTATTGCGGGCCTGGATCAATCGCTTACGCAAACAACAGGTGCAGTTTTTAATGCGCCATCGCTGGTTGGGTTTCACCGACGAGGGCGCATTGCGCTTTGATGCCCCTAAGGGCGAGGTGATCGCAACGCCTGACGCCACGATTTTGGCCTTGGGTGGGGGCAGCTGGGCGCGGCTGGGCTCAGACGGGGCGTGGTGGCCGTTGCTGCAGCAAGCTGGGGTGCAAGTTGCGCCCTTGCTGCCGAGCAATGGTGGCTTTGAAACAAAATGGTCGCAACACTTTATTGATCAGTGTGCGGGTCAGCCGCTTAAGACCGCAGAGTTTTGGCTGACGACCACGCCTGCAAAGGCAACCAAAGGGCGTCCTAAAACCGCTAAAGTCGCACGCACACTTGCTGCAGGTAAGCAGACCGCACCTCTGCGGGGTGAATGTCTGATGACTGAGCATGGCCTTGAAGGTGGCGCCATCTATACGCTGTCAGCAGCGTTGCGCGATGAAATTTTACGTCACGGTTCGGTCACGCTGTACGTTGATTTGCTGCCGGATTACACCGCCGAAAAAGTGTTGACCGAAGTGTCGCATCCCCGCGGCACGCGCTCATTATCTTCGCACCTGCGTTCGCGCTTAGGTGTGCATGGTGTGAAAGCCGCATTACTGCGCGAATGCCTATCCGCTGAAACATTTAAAGACCCGGTGCAGTTAGCCGCGGGCATGAAAGCCCTACCGATCGTCTTAACCGCGTGTCGCCCAATCGACGAAGCTATCAGCACTGCGGGCGGCGTGCAGTTTGAAGGCCTCACCCAGCAGCTGATGATTAAAACCTTACCCGGCGTATTTTGCGCAGGCGAAATGCTCGATTGGGAAGCCCCCACCGGCGGGTATTTAATTAACGGCGCAATGGCGTCAGGCAAGGCCGCGGCGGTTGGGGTGAATGCGTGGTTGGGCCAATAGCGATTAATGGGCCTGTATTTTTGTAATGAAGCCCTATATTTTTTGCCCAATTTGTGCAAAAGTTAGGGCTTGAGCATGCGTTACAAATCCCACTTGAGCCGACCCCGCCATGAGCCTTCTGAGCCCTGATGAACTTGCCGCCCTAATCCCCGCTGAATCTTCGATTTTTCCGGCGCCGATCCCTGTGCAGTGTGTTTCAAGCGACGAGTTTTTGCCTGGGGCTCAAACGTCTAAGCAAAAAGAATATGAAGCGCGGGTGAAAGCCCTTGGTGCAGAGTTAGCAAAAAAGCAAGGCCTCACGCGCCGCAAGTTTTTTAAATCAGCATCGGGGATGGCGGCCGCATTTTTGGCGATGAACGACACCTATGGCCCGGTGTTTGGCGTGTCGCGTGCTGAGGCTGCAACGCCCGAGATGGCCAACGAACGTGCGCAGTCTTTGTCTGGGCAGTTCATCATGGATATGCACACGCATTTTTTACGCGATGACACCACACTTGAAGGCTTTGCGCGCAGTCGCGAGGCAGTTGGCAAAGCGGGATGGAACCCGGCCCTGGTGGGCAAACCCCAAACGCTTGAAGATCTTAAGTTTGCCAATTATTTAAAAGAAATATTTTTGGATAGCGATACCAAGGTGGCTTGTATCAGCGGCGCGCCTTCAGAAAAAGTAGCAGACTGGTTTTTAACCAACGACATGAAAACCCAGGCACGCGCCACGATCAATTCAATCGCGGGTTCAAAGCGCGCCTTTGCGCACGCCATCTTTACACCAGGCTACGCGGGCTGGATGGAGGAGATCGATCGCGCGATTGAAGTACTTAAGCCCGACTCGTTTAAGGGCTATACGATTGGCGACAACACCAATAAGCAGTTGTCGGTGCACCCTTGGCGGCTAGATGATGAAAAACTTGTGTACCCCGCGTACGAAAAGTTTGTCAAAGCCGGCCTTAAAAACGTGTGTATCCACAAAGGTTTGTTTCCCCCTTCGGTTGAAAAGAGTTTTCCAAACCTGTTGCAATATGCCAAGGTCGATGACGTGGCCAAAGCAGCAAAAGATTGGCCACAACTAAATTTCATTATCTATCACGGTGGCTACCGCTACAGTGGTAATGGCGGTACCGAAGGTGCCTGGGCGCAGTTTGAAAAATCAGGCCGTATCGACTGGGTCAGTGATTTGGCGGATATCCCCGGTAAATATGGCGTGAACAATGTGTACGCGGATGTCGGCCAACTGTTCGCACAATCCACCATCGCGGATCCGCGCGTGTCAGCTGTGATGATGGGCCAATTGGTTGCGGGTATGGGTGCTGATCACGTGTGTTGGGGAACCGACGCAATCTGGACTGGCGCACCTCAATGGCAAATCGAAGCACTGCGTCGCCTTGAAATCCCAGAAGACTTACAAAAGCGTTATGGGTTGAAACCGCTGGGCCCTGCCGATGGGTCGATCAAGCGCGCAATCTTTGGTGATAACAATGCGCGGCTCTACAACTTTACTCCTGCTCAGCGCGCCGCTGTGGGCGCGGACAAGATCGCGAGTGGCAAAGCGATTTACGAGCGCCACGGCGAGGGGCGTACCAACATGGCCTATGGCTATGTGAATCGCGGCGCGGTTTAACGCTGTAGAGGAAGAGGTCGTGCGTTCAGTCAGACGCCATGCTCAGCAGATGCGGTTGAATTTGCTCAAGCGCCTTCGTGATGCAGCTAATCGCAAGCTCGGTGCGCGCTTTATCCATGCGGGTCGTTAAGGTCGACACACTGATGCCCGCGATGGGATGATTGTTTTTATCCATCAAGGGCGCGGCGATTGAACGTACGCCGGGCAACTCAATCACATCACTAATCACAAAGCCGCGCACGCGGGCGCGTGCAATGGTTTTGCGCGCATTCGCTTCTGAATAGTTTGGGTACTTATCGCGGCAGCGTTCTTCATTGACCTTGAAGATGCGTTCGATCTCGTTGTTGTCCAGAAAACTCATGATGGCAAGCGCGCCACCGCCCACATTAAGGGGGCGTCGTTTGCCAACTTCAAGCACAAACACCTTAATTGGAAAAGCGCCCTCGGCGCGATCAATACATACCCCATCAAAGCCCGCGCGCACTGTTAACGAAACTGTATCGCCAGTGGCTTGTGCAATTTGTTGAAGATGGGGGTGGCACAGATCACGGATGTTGGTGCGTGGGCTTGCGACCAAGCCCATCTCGTAAATCGCACTGCCCAAGAAATACCGCTTGGTAGCCTCGTCTTGCCGAATCAAGCCCTCAGAGACCAGACCTTGCAAAATACGATGTGCGGTCGGCCGCTCGATTGATACTTCAGTGCACAAATCAATCAGTCGCGCCCCGATCCGGTTGCGCGCAGACACCCCGCGCAGCAGCGCGGCGACGCGCTGAACTACTTGGGTACCTGATTTGGTTGCGGCACTTGGATTCGTCATGCGACCGATTATTCCACATCTTGGTCATACTAGCCACATAGTCGTACAAGCTCACCTACGTCGGCCAGCTGCTCAAGCGCCCAGATTTGCTGCGCGACGGCCGCGGCCTTTGCCGCCCCAAGATTAGGCGAGGCATTCCCTAAAAACTTGCTTTCCAAATCTTTGTCGGAGATTGGATTGGCAGCCGTACCCGTCGCATGTTCAATTTTTGCTTCAAAGACGCCGCCAGTTCTGGTGGTAACCGTTGCGACGGCCTGATCAAGTCGCAGGTCGTTGGTCGCAGTGATTCGCACCCGTTGGCGCAAGGCTTGTACCGCCGGCTCGCGTGCGCGTTCATTTGAAAACTGCGCGACACCACCGGCTTGATCAATAAATGCAACAGCCCCGGCATGGTTCGCGCTAAATTTTGACATCAGGCCTGAACCCGGCGCATCGACGCCCGTGATGCGCACAACGTCTGGGTGTACGCGAATGTCAAGATTTGTTACGTCCGCGGCAGAGGTTTTTGCTTGACGCGAGGCCTCAATGGCCGCGTCAATCAAGGGGTGCAGCACAACGCCGCAGGCATAAGGCTTGTAACCATTGCCCGTGATCAACCAGCTTTTGCCAAGTTCGGCCGTGACCGCGGCTAGATTCTGGGTGCTGCTGTAGATACGAACAAAGCCCAGACTGCCATCTAAAATTTCAGCGGAACTATTAAAGCCTTTCGAGGCGAGCATCGAGGCAAGTACCCCATGGTAAGCAGACTTGCCCGCGTGTAACGACTTGCAATCGCTGCCGCGATTTTGCTGCATCCCAGCCGCTTGCGTGCAACCGATGCCCAATGCATAAATCGTTTGTTGGGCATCCAACCCAAGTAGTTTGGCCGCGCCTGCGCTGGCGGCAACGGTTCCTAAGGTGCCGGTTAAATGCCAACCGCCATGATGATGGCGCGGCATGGCTTGACCCGTGCGAATCCCCGCTTCAAAGGCTGCGACCATGCCAAGAATCATGGCACGGCCCGAGGCTTTACGCGCCTCGCCTAAAGCAAAAAGCGCGGGAATCGTGGCGGTGCTGGTGTGTAGGATCACGCCACCCAAGTGCGTGTCATCAAAATCTAAGACATGCCCCATTTGCCCGTTTGCGACCGCAGCATCTAACAGGCTCAGTTTCAAACCTTGCTTTTGACCCAACACCGTGGCTGCAGCAAACGACCCCATTTCTTTAAACGTTGAAATCAATATTTGCGGAGTCGGGTGTTGGCTGCCGGCGAGTGCGCAACCCACCCAATCCAGTACCGCACGCTTCGCCTCGTGTATCGCCGCCGGCGAAAGATCTTCATATTTAAACCCTGACAAAAACTCGCCAAGCTGCTTGGTCACGCCCAGCCCTAAATTGGCGGCACCGTAGGCAGCGGCTGCAGGCGAAGTTGTGGCGGTGGGGCTCACGCCTTGGGCTTGGGATCTGCCCGCGGTCACTAAGCCTGCGGTGAGGGCCAAGCCGGTTTGAAGTACTGCTCTGCGTGTGTGGCTCATGTTTTGTCCTTGCAAGTGTTTGGGTCTAGTGTACGGCGGCAAAGCTAAGCACCTAAACTAAGATCCTCTAACGGTAAAATACCCTTTTGGCGCTTAGGCCGTGCTACCTCATAATTTTTAGACGCGATGTTTGATACAACTTCTTTAGCGCACCTACCCAAAGCCGCCCAATACCAGGCCCTGGCTACGCAAGCGCATGCGTTGATGGCAGGCGAACATAATCTCGTGGCCAACGCCGCCAATCTCTCGGCGCTTGTCATGTCTTCACTGCCCGCGTTGAATTGGGCCGGGTTTTATTTATTTGATGGTACCGAGCTGGTGTTGGGGCCGTTTCAAGGCAAGCCTGCTTGTTTGCGCATTGCACTCAATCGAGGCGTCTGCGGTCACGCAGCCACGACCCGGCAAACGCAAGTGGTGCCAGATGTGCATGCGTTTCCAGGCCATATTGCCTGCGATACCGCGTCGCGTTCTGAACTCGTCGTGCCCTTGTTGTATCAAGGCAAACTGCTTGGGGTGTGGGATGTAGATAGCCCAGAGCTCAATCGTTTTGATGCTGCCGATCAGGCGGGCATGGAAGCCTTGTGTAAAATTTTTCTTTCTTCACTGTTGCCGGAATCGATCCGCTCATGAGCACACCCAACACGTTAGACTTTGATTATGTCGTTGTCGGCGCAGGCTCAGCCGGCTGCCTGTTGGCCAATCGCCTGTCGGCTGACCCTGCCAAGCGCGTCTTATTGCTTGAAGCAGGCGGTCCTGACAATTGGCATTGGATTCATATCCCCGTGGGCTACTTGTATTGCATCGGTAACCCACGCACAGACTGGTGTTACAAAACCAAGGCCGATCCCGGTTTGAATGGACGTGAACTGGGTTATCCGCGCGGCCGCGTATTGGGCGGCTGCTCATCCATCAATGGCATGATTTACATGCGTGGGCAACGTGCGGATTACGATGGCTGGGCCGCGCTTGGCAATGCAGGTTGGGGCTGGGACGATCTATTGCCGCTGTACAAAGGGATGGAAAATCACCACGGCGGCGCTTCTGAGTTTCATGGCGCAGGTGGCGAATGGAATGTCGAACGCGTGCGTTTATCGTGGGAGATTCTTGATTCGTTTCGCGAGGCCGCAGCCCAAGCAGGCATTCAGCCCGTCAACGATTTCAACGCAGGCGATAACGAAGGCAGCGACTACTTTGAAGTCAATCAACGCGAAGGCTGGCGTTGGAACACCTCGAAAGCATTTTTGCGCCCCATTAAACATCGTCGCAACTTAACGGTGCTCACGCACGCACACACCACGCGCTTGGTGTTTGAAGGTAAGCGCGCCACAGGCGTTGAGTTTCTGAAAGACGGTCATAAACACCTTGCGCGCGCACACACTGAAGTCGTGATGGCAGCGGGCTCGATTGGCACACCACAAATCATGCAAGCCTCGGGCTTGGGCGCCACAAGTTTGCTCGCGCCCTTGGGGATTCAAACGGTGCACGAACTGCCTGGCGTGGGTCAGAACTTGCAAGACCATTTGCAGCTACGCATGATTTATCGCGTTGAGGGCACGCGCACCTTAAATACGATTGTGAATTCGTTGTGGGGCAAGGCGATGATCGGGCTTGAATATGCGCTGACGCGTCGCGGGCCCATGAGTATGGCGCCATCCCAGTTAGGGGTGTTTGCTAAATCAGATCCTCAGCAAACACGTGCCAATGTTGAATACCATGTGCAGCCTTTGTCGCTTGAAAAGTTTGGTGAACCCCTGCATAGTTTTCCGGCGTTTACCGCGTCGATTTGCAACATTCGCCCCACCAGCCGCGGCCACGTCAATATCGTGTCGCCTGACACCGCGCAGTCACCTGAAATTTTGTGCAACTATTTATCCACGGCTGAAGATCGCCGTGTTGCTGCCGATAGCATTCGCTTAACGCGTCGCATTGTGGGGCAATCTGCCTTGGCGCGTTTTAAGCCCACAGAGATTAAGCCGGGAATGACAGGCGATACCGAAGAGGCCTTGGCGCGTGCCGCAGGCGAAATCGGCACCACCATTTTTCATCCCGTGGGTACGTGCAAAATGGGCAATGATGACAGGGCCGTGGTCGATGCAAACTTGCGCGTGCATGGTGTGCAAGGCCTGCGCGTGGCCGATGCCTCAATCATGCCGACGATTACGTCGGGCAATACCAATTCACCCACGCTTGTGATCGCCGAAAAAGCCGCACAACTGATGTTGGGCGGGCGTTAGCCCACCAAGATTTGTACGGGCACTTTTAGCGATTTGATTTCGCAATCCACGTCAGCGGCTTTGCGTTCAAGCACAACAAAGTCGCCGCCTTGTTGTGCAAGCAACGGGTGATGCCAGGTGCCGGGATAAAAACTCACGCCACAGGATCCGTCGACCCAAAACGCCGCCAGGCTTGTTTCAAGTGGCTGAGTGCCCTGATGCGCAGGGTCGCCTAAAGCCACCACCACCACAAACGGCACGCCCGACAACGGGATGAAGGATTGGCTACCCAAGCAGTGGCGCTCAAGCTCCTGTGCCACAAAAGGCAAGGCGTTTGCTTTTGCCCGATATAGATTCAAACTGGCACTGCCACCTGCTTGTGCAAGATCGGGGTCGGGCAAGGCGATTTTTTCGCTGGTGCCCGCGTTAATGAACAGCCCGCTCGCGAGCGCACCGCCTAGTACGGCCCCGTAGGGGGCAAACGCTTCAGCGGTTAACGCTTGAGTGGTGAGTGTGCGCATGTTGAGTTTAGGCAGGAATCATTCAGAAACGATTGAGTGACAATTCTTACACATATTTAGCTGTAAATACTTGGGTGATCGCAATGGTCTACGGTATAGTCCACAGCATCATCACACACAAGGCCACGCATGACAATGCCTCACTCAATTCAGGTGATTGCAACCGTTCTGTTTGCAGTGGCCATCGTGCATACTTTCTCGGTGCCTGTCTTTGCGCGCTTGGCACACAAGCATGGGCCGCATGCGGGGCTCTGGCATTTTTTGTCTGAAGTCGAAGCGGTCTTTGGCGTGTGGGCGTTTGTACTGCTCGTGGTGATGGCGTTGCTGGCAGGCGTGCCGACTGCAGTGGATTACATGGACTCGCGTAATTTCACTGAACCGCTTTTTGTTTTTGCCATTATGGTGGTCGCCGCGAGCCGCCCGATTATTGACATGGTCAGTGGCATTGTGCGCGCGATTGCGCATGCGATTCCGATCAAACGCCAACTTGCTACGTATTTTGTTGTGCTGACCTTTGTGCCACTTTCAGGTTCTTTGATCACCGAACCGGCCGCCATGACTTTAGCTGCATTGTTGCTGCGTGACGCTTACTTTAAACGCCCGGGCCATAGCGCTTTTAAATACATGACGCTCGGTGTGTTGTTTGTGAATGTGTCGATTGGTGGCGTGTTGAGTGCGTATGCCGCGCCACCTGTGCTGATGGTGGCAAAAACTTTTGGTTGGGATTCAATGTTTATGCTGACGCACTTCGGTTGGCGTGCCGTGGCGGCGGTGCTTTTTAATGCTGCAATTCTGACGCTGATCAATCGTGACGTCTTGGCAAGTGGCGAAGTCGAAACCCATCGCGGTGTCACGCAAAACGCAGCGGTGCAGGTGCCACTCTTAACCATTCTGATACATGTTTTGTTTTTAGTGGGCATTGTTGTGTTCGCCCATCACCCCGCTGTGTTCATGGGGCTGTTGGTGTTGTTTATTGGGTTCTGTTACGCCTATAAGCGGTTTCAGTCACCGTTGATGATTAAAGAGGGCTTGATGGTTGCCTTCTTTTTGGCGGGCTTGGTGTTGCTGGGCGCGTTGCAGAAGTGGTGGTTACAAGATTTATTGGGCGGCCTGTCGCCCCTCGTATTGTTTTGGGGCTCTACCGCGCTGACCGCCATTACAGATAACGCGGCCCTAACGTATCTGGGCTCGTTGGTCGACGGCACCAATGAGGCCTGGCGCTATATGTTGGTGGCGGGCGCAGTGACCGGTGGTGGCCTGACCGTGATTGCCAATGCACCCAACCCTGCAGGCTTCTCGATTTTGAAATCAACCTTCGACAACGAAACGATTTCACCAGGCCCGTTATTTATTGCTGCGCTAGGCCCCACACTTGTCGCCGCCGCGTTATTCTTGTTGTAGTGCATAGAAGTTAAACATTCATCCACTTGCCAGAGCATCCGCCATGTCAGATCTTGCCTACTCGACCCTTACCGAACTTGCGCAAGGCTTGCGCAAAAAAACCTACAGCGCCGAAGAGCTTGCGCGTGAATACTTGTCGCGCATCGACAAGGGCAATCAGGCCCTGCATGCGTTTGTCAGTGTTGACACAGACAGTGTGCTAGCTCAAGCGCGCGCCGCTGACGCCCGCCGTGCGTCCGGCTACAGCTTGAGCGTGTTCGACGGCGTACCGATCGCCGCAAAAGATCTGTGTGATATCGAAGGTCAAATTACCACCGGTGGCTCGCAAGACTGGGTGGCGCGTCGCAGCCCCACCACCTGTACCGCTGTCGAGCGTCTGTTGCGTGCGGGCATGGTCAATCTGGGTAAAACCCACATGGTTGAATTTGCGTTTGGTGGCTGGGGTACCAACCCCGTGATGGGTACACCCTGGAACCCCTGGGATCTCAACACCCATCGCGTGCCCGGCGGCTCGTCAAGCGGCTCAGGTGTTGCGGTTGCTGCTGCGCTGGCCCCTGCGGCGCTTGGCTCAGATACAGGTGGTTCGGTACGCATCCCCGCGGCGCTCAATGGGATTACGGGTTTAAAGACTACGCGGGGTTTGATCAGCTTGCACGGTGCCTTGGCTTTATCGGGCACGCTGGATTCGATTGGGCCCATGACGCGCGACATGCAAGATTCGGCCATCCTCACCGAGCTGATGGCTGGCGCTGATCCGCTTGACCCCACCAGCTGCGGTCACCCAATGTTTAAGTGGCAAGCGCCTCCCGAGGGGCTCAAGCCCTTGCAAGGTGTGCGCATTGCGATGTTTCCCGCTGCGCAGTACCCAATCGCTGTGGGTGCTGATATCGTTCGTGCCCTTGAAAATACCCGCCGTGTGTTGGTCGAGCTGGGTGCGCAGATGATTGAAAAGCCCTTTCCGTTTGATTTCAAAGACATGATGGTGCGCAACGGCCATATCACTGCGGCCGAGGCCTATGCGATCCACCGTGCCTATATTGACGATATGTCCCGGCCCATCGGTGAGTTCGTGCGCAGACGGGTGCAATCGGGCCGTAATATTTCTGGGGCTGACTACATTGATGCCATGGCCGACCACCGTCGCACCACGGCCGCCTGGACCGCCTGGATGGGCAACGTCGATGCGCTACTGTCGCCTTGTGCACCCATGGGGGCTTGCCCCCTGACCGAGGTTGACGAGGCCCAGACGCCGATGTCGGCCTTTACTCGGGCCGGCAATTATGTGGGCGCATCGGGGGCCTCGTTACCGGCCGGTTTCGCCGATAACGGGATGCCACTTGGGGTTCAATTACTTGGCAAACCCTTTGACGATGCAACCATCGCCAAGATCGGCGTTGCGTTTCAACGGGTCACCCAGTTTCACCTGGCACGCCCCGACCTTAAAAAGCTGGGTCTTTAAGCCAAACGCGGCGCTCAGTCGGGCGCCGCGTTGAAATACAAACGAATACTTAGGCTAACTGCGTGGTTTTATCGCGCAGCCAAGGTCTGCGTCTGCCCGCTTCGAACAGAATTCGGCAACTTTGCAGGTTA
>CAIYCP010000639.1 GCA_903924715.1 uncultured beta proteobacterium | reverse complement strand
TGGAACCATGGCATCAACATCTGCTTATGTAACGTTACAAAAAGTGCGAAATCACCAACACTCAAACCCATTGCACTTTGAAAACTGGGCAACTACCGTACTAAACATACGCTCGTGACCCTTTCGCAAAACGATGCAACGCCAAGCGTGCCAAAAGCTTCTCTTTTTGCGTGTCAAACATCAAACTGCTTTCGATTAATGCAGGCCATAGTTCCAGCGCTTTTGACACTGTGTCTTTAATCAAACTGGCGCACGGCTTTTCTGCGATGCTTACGCGCTCGCAAAAGGTTCTGAGCGTGGCAGGGCTTAGCCCAATTGGCGTTTTTTTGCCCGCGTGATCTCGGTAAAGCGCCAAGGCGCTGCCCTGCCCGCCCAAATAAACAGACCACGCGACAATATCGAACGCTTTCGATAGAAAGGGTGCGCGACCATCAGGGTAGATCAAACAAAAATTCTTAAGGTGCGCGTCGTAATTGCCCATCAGGTCATTGATGACTAGCAATCTCAGTAACTCGTGTACGGCATTGACGCCCAAACTTTCGGGGAAGCGCATCATCAGCGATCCCATGGCCGCATAGGATGCCCCCATGTATTTTTGCTGGGGATCGACATTCAGTACTTGAGCGAAGTCTTCGCAATGAAGCCGTTTGGGACCATCGCGATCAAATCGCGTCACTGCTAAGAAATGGCTGCTACCCCCAAGCGCGTATCCGTGCTCGATATCCATCTGCGCTAAAGGTACTAACTTATGCTCGCAAACACTCGCGCCCGCAGCTTGCGCAAGCCCTAGGCTTAAGTGTTCAACCTCTGGAAGCCTTGGCCGGTCAATTTGCGGCAACTTACCAATAATTCGAGTGACGCCTTGGCGTTTACGTGCAACATACCGCCCACCTAATTCAATCAACCCCAACTTGGGTTGCACACCAGAAATTGATACCCCTAACGGCAATGGATCTGCAGTCACCGACATGTCTAGCGGCGCGTTATCTTGCGTGAGCAGTGCCGCCAACTGGTCTTTTGTTAACGTCGCGGGAAGCGCCTTGACCGCGCCCGGTAGATCAAGCCCGCAGGCTGCAAATAAAGCAAAATGGTCGTCCTCTCGGCAGCCTCGAATTTGCGCAAGGTGCGTTCTAAACACACCTTCTGGCAGCATATTTTGAAAAAATGCGGGCAACCTTCCATCTCTGCCGTTGAACAGCGAACTACCAAGATCACTCCAAAGCGACTCTTGCTGTTCAGGATGTTGCGCCGACATACTCAGCGATACGGTGGCTTGTTGGGAATCAGCTGCGAAACGTTTGTCAGCAACAAACCGAATAATCGGAGCAGTTACACGGTTATCAAAACGAAAAAGCTTTCCGATCAACCTCTGGGCCAGAAAGATATCCAGAATCTCTACGTTAGACATCCTGAAGACCTTCTGTCATGGTCGCGACGTGTTGGACATTGACTTGGCCCGAGGATTCAAAAGCTCGGGCGACGTCGCGCGGCACAATCAGCACCTCTTGGCCGTTAGCCTCGGCAATTGCTAACAGC
>CAIYCP010000638.1 GCA_903924715.1 uncultured beta proteobacterium | reverse complement strand
TCACGCATAAATAATTGATACAAATTTGAGTTATGGGCTTTGCGTTCGCTGAACTCAATGCCATTTTGAGTAAGCCGCTCTATAAACTCAGCTAAGCCATCGCAGTTTAGACAGAGATGATCAATGCGCCCAGAGCCCAAGGCGCCCGCGGCTGAATAATCAATATTCTTCTGGTCAGTGGGGGTTTGCAAGTAGGTATCCTGGTGGGATGAATGACGCGCCTTGCCAATATGCAACACATCTTGATCACCGATATAAAGCCAATACACCGGAAAGCCAAATTCGGGATGAAACCCGTTGGTGAAACCTAGATTTTTACAAAACCAATCGCGCGTACCTTCAGGGTCGTGCGTCAGAATCAGTACATGCTCTAAAAATCTTAAGCCCATGGTGTGTCCTTGTATAAAAAGCGGTCATGACGACGACGTCAGTGCATCAAGATAATGTTGCACAATTAGACGAGAGAGTTTGTGACGCTCGCGCTCAACAATATATACCGTAGCATCGCGCATCTCGGGTAAATCCAGCGCCGAAGCTAAAACAATTTTCACGCCTTGTTGAGAAAGGGTCGTTTGTAATTCGAGATCTTGTTGAGCGGCGCGCAGCCGCTGCTGTTGCGTCACAAGGGTCGCGGCCTCTTGAAGAGCGTGCTGCTGCTGCGACGATAACGATGCAAACCATGGCTGATGACACACCAGTAGCAGCACACCAAAAAAATGTCCCGTTAAACTCAGGTAAGGATGGTGCTGATAAATCTTAAAATTGTTGTAGTTGGTTAAAGGATTTTCTTGAGCCTGTACTTCGCCAGAGCGAATGACGCGCATCAAGTCGCTGACGTCCGTTGTGACGGCCTTAAAGCCCAGGGCATCAAGAGACTCGCGATAGATTGCGCTATCAAGTGTGCGGATCGTCAGGCCTTGGCGATCTTCGGGTGCAAGCAAGGGCCGAATCCCATTAGAAATATGCCTAAAGCCATTGTCCCAAAAACCCAATACTCGATAGTGCGACTGCAGCGCAAGCGCGCGGCTCAAGAGTCGGCCCGCCGTCAGATCGAGTGCTTGCAAGGCTTGCGCACGGTCGGCCACCGTAAACGGTAGATCCAGTACGGCCAAGTCGGGCGCTTGCGCTGTTAAATAACCAGAGGCGACGTAACAAAGTTGGCGCTTGCCCGAATTGACGCTTTCAAAGAGTTGCGCCGCGGTCTCGCCGTGCACGGTCACGTCAAGCGTTGTTTGAATGGTGTCAAACTGCCGACTATGTTCGAGTAACCGGGCAAGTTCGAGCAACGAAGTGCTTAGTATCGATCCAGAGCCTTGGTAGCCAGCGAGCTCAATGGTGCTGCCGGTGGACATCATCTAGGTGCCTTGGATATTGGCATCTTTAATAATCTGTTTCCATCTGGCGTAGTCAGCACCGATGATTTTGGTGAGCTGCTCAGGGTTGCGTGGCCATGGATCCAGGCCGGCCTTCAGCATTTTGTCTTGGATGGCCGCATCATTGACGACTGCAGCTGTTTCTTTACGTAACTCGTTTAGGGCGCTTACCGGTATGCCTTTTTGAGCGAATAAGGCGATCCATGAGGCGTAGTCATAGTTTTTAATGCCCTGTTCGATCAAGGTTGGAACGGCAGGGTACTGAGGGTGACGCTCAGTGCCGCAGTAGCCAATCAAACGGATTCTTTTTTCAGCTAAAAACGGTTTTGCTAAAGATAGGGCCATGGGCATGACTTGCACTTCGCCCGAGGCCACCGCCAAGGTGGCTTGGCTGGCACCGCGGTATGGGACATGAATAAGTTTGACGTCTGCATAGGCATTGAACATTTCGCCTGCGAGGTGCTGAGGGCTGCCGATGCCCCCTGATGCATAGTGAATACGGTCTGGCTCTTTGCGGGTTTGTCGAACTAAGTCGTCAATGTTTTTAATGGAAGATTGCGTAGATACTGCAAAAAAAGTGGCTATGTTGGCAATGCCGGCGATCGGTTCAAATTCAGTCAGTGTGTCGACTTTGACATTTTGCGGCTGCAGGTGGGGCAGGATGGTCAGAATGCTGTTGTTGAGTGCCGCCAGCGTTTGGCCATCTGGCTTGGCGCGTGCCATTCGATCAAGCCCCACGATGCCGCCCGCTCCGGTGATGTTCTCAACCACAAAATTGACGTCCATACGCATAGATAGCGCATTGGTCACGTAGCGCACCGCGATATCAGACGCGCTACCCGCCTGCAAGGGCAGTCCGACGGTAATCGGGTTGCTAAACGCATGTTTCTGAGCGCTTGCCCAACTAGGCCATAAGGCCATGCCGCAGGTGGCTACGCTCGCGCGTAGAAAGGTTCTTTTAAGCATGTGATCTCCGGCCGACCAAACTCGGGGTCAAAAGGTTTATTCTTTGTGCTTGGAATTTACTCTGTTTCTTCAGCAAAAAGGCTATGAAATGACTGCAAACGCATTGAATGTGTTGGGGACTGAACTGGTGCCGTGCTCTTACGATCCGTTAACAGGGTTTTACCGCGACGGATGCTGCAATACCGATATACAAGATTTGGGTAGCCATGTCGTGTGCACGAAGGTGACACAAGAATTTTTAGAATTTTCAGCCAGCCGCGGCAACGATTTGTCGACACCGCGCCCTGAATATCGTTTTGCTGGTTTGCAAGACGGTGATCGTTGGTGTTTGTGTGCCTTACGCTGGAAAGAGGCCCTGCATGCGGGTGTCGCACCTCTGGTGATTCTTGAAAGCACGCATGTTAAGGCCCTTGAGTTTGTGACGATTGAGCAGTTGCGCGAGTATGCGCTACAAGCTGAGAAGTGATGCCTAAGGCTAAAGCGTAATGCCTTCGTGGGCCGCGATGAGTTCAAGTGCGTGCTCGAATAGCGCGCGTGCCTGACCCGAGACTTCGGCCAAATGTTCATGCAGCGGTTGGTCTGCTGAATTTTTGTTTAAACACTCTTGGCTGTACTGCTCAAAGCTTGATAACTGCGCAAGCAGTTCAGCCACATGGCGCGGGCATTCGCACAAGACCGCAGTTGAAATATTTGCCACGCGCGAGAGCGTTTCGTCAGAATATTTTTTTGGTGTTGCCTTGCGACCCGCGTATGGTGGGGCGACAGCGCGCAGAGCCTGTTCAAGGCTGGCGTTTCGCACCCATTCGCTGAGCTCTACGTCTGAGATCGCGTCTTTGCGCACCGTAATGCCGACATTGCTAAGAGTTTGCAGATTGCTGCTTGCACCATAGACATACAACAACAGAGTATGTGTTGCACGGCTGCTGCGTACAAATTCAAGTAGCTCTGAAACAGTGCTCTCTTGAATGGTGTTCAGACGAATCAACAGCAGGTCGACTGGTGTGTGTTCGGCCGCTGCGCGTGCTGTTGCTAGATCTGGGAACACCTTGGCCCGCTCGCTATGTTCTGCAAACAGCCCAAGTTTGTGACGGGTTGAGCCTAAGCGTTGCGCCAGTCCTGTGCCAACGACACACGCGCGTAGCGCTGTTGCTTGCGTGGCTACCCGAGGCAGGGCTGAGGCCGACAAGCCTTTGGTATGTAAGAGTTGTAGTTGTGTGCTGTCGAGCATGGCGACACCACTGACGGCGTGCCCTTGCTCGCTGAGTTGCTTGAGCAACGTTGCGCGCAACACATCGTCTTGACCGTATAGCCGGTGCTGCCCGACCGTTTTAGTTGGCGTAAAGGCCCGATAACGGGTCTCCCAGATTCGCAGCGTGGTCACTGGCACATTTGCTAACTTAGAAACCGCGCCAATGCGGTAGAACAAAGGGGAGACGAGAGAGGGCATATTTGTAAGTAAAATTTAATTTGAATAGTATTTGAGTAGATTATAACGATTAAATTGATTAAATATTT
>CAIYCP010000637.1 GCA_903924715.1 uncultured beta proteobacterium | reverse complement strand
TACGTATGTATCGCACGGGTGACCTAGCCTGCATGCGGCAAAATGGTGAAATTGAATATCTTGGCCGTGCAGATGATCAGGTCAAAATTCGTGGCTATCGAATTGAACTCGGCGAAATTGAAGCGACACTTCTGGACACCTTCGCTAATCAACTTCAGCAAGTTGCGGTCGTCTTAGACGAGAATAAGCAACGCATACTCGCTTATCTGGTTGCTCGCAATAACAGCCAAACTCCAGACACAGCAGAGCTGCGTTCTAAACTACTTGAAAGTCTGCCCGACTACATGGTGCCAAGCGCATTTGTGACACTTGAGGCACTTCCGCTCACGCCAAACGGAAAGCTCGACAGAAGAGCGCTGCCTGAACCAGATTTCGTTATAGGTCAAAACGCTTATCGTGCACCTGTCACTGATATTGAAAAACAACTTTGCCATCTCTTTGAGGCATTACTGTCGGCATCTGACCAGATTGGTTTAGATGATAATTTCTTTATGCTAGGTGGTGACAGCATTACCGCCATTCGTATCGCGAGTCGAGCACGGCAGTCTGGAATGGTATTTAGCGTAAGGGATGTCTTTCAACATCAAACACCTGCAGCCATTGCAAGGGTAGCTAGCACCAGTCTCAAACAAAATGCAATCCAGAGCAATGAAATCCATTCAAAGAATTTCGCGCTAAGAGACATGGGGCTCAGTGATCTTTCGCATCAATCTTATGATCACCTAAAAGAACAGTATTCTGATTTGCAGTCACTCGTTGCATTGACACCTCTGCAACAAGGCATGGCCATAGAAACATTTTCACTTGAACCTGGGCAAGAAGATCCCTACCATGTTCAAACTATTTATGAATTTCCAAATCGCATTGATGTCACTGCCTTGACTCGTTCGTGGCATGCACTGATTGCTCGCCATGATATTTTGAGAATAGCCGTACCACTCGGGTATGACTTAACGATTGGCGTTATACGTACCGTTGAAAGTCAAATAGATTTTGAATGTATTGATCTCAGTGGAAGCTCAGAATCAAGACTGGAACAGCTTAAAAATCACGATCGTGCCAAAGCTTTCGATTTAGCGCAAGGACGCTTGTTAAGGGCTTGCCTGGGGGAATTGGAAAATGGAAACCACGCATTACTCATCGCTAAACAGCACATCATTCTCGATGGCTGGTCAATGCCGATTCTGACTAAAGAGCTTGCATTGCTGTATCAGGCTGAGCTTAATCATCGTCCTGCAAAATTAAATGACCCCTTTATCTGGCAACGTCATCTTGTACAAATAGCTAAACAGGATCGCGCGTCGACGCGTTCGTATTGGCAAACATATTTGGAGGACCTGACAGAACCTAACCGTATTGGTTTACCACGCACTTTAAAACCTAGTTCTGGTCATACTCAATATTATGGACAACTCAGTGACGTATCCACACAGAGGCTGACTGGTTTTTGTCGCACAAATGGTTTGACCGTAGCAACGGTTATCCAGTGCGCTTTTGCAATCGTTCTTGCTCGTTTGTCTGGAATGACTGAAATCATTCTCGGAGCCGTGCGCAATGGCCGATCTGCCGAGACCCCGGGCGTAGATGATGCTCTTGGACTGTTCATTAACACACTCCCTATCCGTGCAAAAACATTAACCAATCTACCAATTGCCGCATGGATGCGAAGCCAGCAAAATGAACAATCCATTCAGCAAGACTTTACGAACATCAGCTTAGGTGAAATTCAGGTTTTAGCAAATCTGCCAGGTTTAAAAATATTCGATGCCGTATTCATTTATCAGAACTTTCCTTTTGATTCCGTGTTCAAGAGCCTGATTTCTGAAATCGATGCACATGATGAGGATGCAACAGATATTGATCAGACTATGGTCGAAGGCATTGATGCCACACACTATCCTGTCAGCCTGACCACCACGCCCGCCGTAGGATTTCAAAACTTCAGACTGGTTTTGGATAACAGCATGTTCGATGCAAATGTCGCAGCTTCGATTCTGAAGCACATAGTGATATTGCTTGAAATGATTCCTGAGAATCCACAGCAGAGCCTTCTGTGTTTACCTTGGTCTGATCAGGATACCTACTCTGATAATCTCCTTAAATCACAGGGACTCATTCAGTCAATGCCGTTGGGATTCAGTTTGATTTCTGCCTTTACTGAACAGGTATCAATACAACCCGACGCAATCGCTCTAGCCTTTGAGAATCAGTTGCTCAGTTACAGAGAGCTGGATCAACGCTCTAATCAACTGGCGCGTCATTTGATTTGCAGGGGTCTTGGACCGGATCAAATTGCTGCGGTATTACTTGAGCGCTCAGTCGAAATGATTGTTTCGTTACTGGCTATTATGAAGTCAGGGGCAGCATATCTCCCCTTGGATCCTGATTTTCCTCCTGATCGCTTACGCTATATGCTGGACGATAGTGATGCATTTATTCTAATAACAGAGTCAACTCAATTGACACCAGGCTCGGAATTTAATGGTGAAATGCTTTTTTTAGACAGTGAGCAAACCAAGGTTCAACTTTTAAGCCAGGCAGCTGGAAAAATTATCGATTCAGAGCTTAACGCTACGGTTCAAGCTGAAAATCTGGCTTATCTCCTCTATACCTCAGGAAGTACAGGCCTGCCAAAAGGCACTGGCATCTCAAGAAAGGCTCTTGATACATTTCTCTCGAATATTTCCCAAAAACTGTCCTTGTCTCATGAGGACGTTTTACTCAGTCTGACGACGATCGGTTTTGATATTTCTGGTCTTGAGATTTACCTCCCGCTGCTTT
This sequence comes from uncultured beta proteobacterium, assembly GCA_903924715.1. Taxonomy (GTDB): domain Bacteria; phylum Pseudomonadota; class Gammaproteobacteria; order Burkholderiales; family Burkholderiaceae_B; genus Zwartia. The sequence continues at coordinate 3,584 of CAIYCP010000637.1, read as the reverse complement.
CGGGAGCAAAACTGGTCTTAACCAACCCGATGCAAAATAAGGATCCTGTCGCAATAAGCACTTTGATGTACGAACATCAGGTGAGCGTCGCTCAAGCTACGCCCTCTTTGTGGGAAATAGTACTTTCGCAAGTTGAAATTCCTCCGATGCGCATGCTGGTCGGTGGCGAAGCACTTTCTCACACTCTTGCAGTTCAGATGTCCAAATGCGGAGAGGTAATCAATTTATATGGTCCAACCGAAGCAACTATTTGGGCAAGCAGCTTTTCACTTACAACCTCTAATTTGACAGAGCAAGCACAGCCGATCGTCTCAATAGGACGTCCTCTACCCAACTATCGCATTTACGTACTTAATCAATGTCTTGAACTTGTTCCTGACGATGTGCCAGGCGAACTGTACATCTATGGTGAAGCTTTAGCTCGCGGATATCACAACCGTTCTGCACTCACTAGCGAGCGCTTTATTGCATGTCCTTTTGAAACGAACGGACAACGGATGTATCGAACTGGAGACTTATGCAGACGAAACAGCGATGGAACAATCGAATTTTTAGGACGCATTGACGATCAAGTCAAAATTCGTGGTCATCGCATAGAACTGGGTGAAATTGAAGCAGTATTGCTTAAATCCTTTTCTGAAATCATTGCTCAAGCAGCCGTGATCGGTCGAACATTCGGATCAGATCAACGACTCATTGCTTATATCGTTTCACAATCGAATCAAGAAGTACCTGCAACAACAGATATACGAAACAAACTTGCTCAGTCATTGCCTGACTACATGATTCCAGCCCTATTTATTAGCCTGGATAAACTTCCGTTAACTGCAAACGGCAAACTAAATCGTCGAGCGCTACCGGAAATTTCTGATCAGTTAGAAACCACAAAATATCGTGCCCCAGTAACTGGTAATCAAAAATTGTTATGCCGACTATTTGCCGAACTCACTGGTGCATCCAACGTTGGGCTCGATCACAATTTCTTTGAAATTGGCGGACACTCTTTGCTTGCTATGAAATTGATTGCAGCAGTTCGAGATGAAACCAAGCAGACTCTCACATTAAGAAGTATTTTTTCAATTTCAACGCCGTTTGCACTCGCGCAAGAACTTGACGCAACCAAAACAAACGTCGCCATTCCGCTTATGAAAGGAATGGGGCATTTCGATGACGAATAAATTAAAACGTATCGCGCTCTCTTATGGGCAGCGTCGACTGTGGCTGCTAAGTCAGCTCGAGGGCAACTCGTCGGCTTACAACATCCCATTGGTTTTAAAACTAAAAGGGACCTTGGATAAGGCATCCTTAGGTAAAAGTTTGGTCGATGTTATTTCTAGACATGAGCCGTTGCACACGATCTTGCGTGGAAGTGATAAAGGGGAAGCAAGAGGTTATCTGCAAACGATTCCTACCCCTGAAGTGCTGCTGCAGTTTACGGACTTATCTTTAGTATCGTCTGAACTAAAGGAATCTAAAACGCAGGAACAACTTAAGAGTGAATCTGAAAAAATCTTCAATTTAGCTGAGGATCTTTCTTTACGTGCTCATCTGATTAAAGTTGATGAAAATCAATTCCTTTTAGCGCTCACTTTTCATCATCAAGCTGTTGATGGTGCCTCAAACTCTATTTTTATCAATGAACTTGGTCAGGCTTACGCTTCTCATTGCAAGGGCTTAGACCCCGTTTGGCCAGAATTGCCAATCAACTATTCTGACTGGGCTGTCTGGCAACAACACTCGTTTAAACAAACCGATTCAAGCGGTTTAACTGTTCTTGAGCAAAAAGTATTACTAGCCAAAGAGAGACTGGAGGGCAAACCAAACCTGTTAACTTTACCGCTTGATTTTCCAAGAGAAAACTTTCGCAGCAAACGCTCAGAAACCGTTAATTTTAAAGTTACCAGTCAGCTTACGCATTCGCTTGAAAAACTTGCCAAAGAACAAAAAACAACTTTATTTGGTATTTTGCTTGCAAGTTATGGAGCAACCTTATCGCGACTCGCTAATCAACAGGATGTTGTGATTGGCGCACCTGAAGCGGGTCGCAGTCTGTCTGAGACAAATGGCCTGATAGGTTACTTTGTCAATACGCTGGTGCTACCTGTTAGCGTATCACTCGGTACGACAGGTTTGGACCTCATAGAGCAAGTGCGTCAAACCGTTCAATCGGTTCTCAGTGACCAGGATTTACCTTTTGAGAGTTTAGTTGAGTCAATTGCCAAGACTAGATCCTTAGCATACACACCGATATTTCAAGCCATGTTCTCGTTTCAGAACATGGAAAACTCTATACAAAATATCTCTCTGCCGAATCTTGATTGTGAGGAAGCTCCCTCACTTAACACTCAGGCGAAATATGACCTGAACTTGTTTTTTTCGCCTGCTGAAGATGGTTCGTTATCAGGATCTCTGGTGTTTGATGCTGATTTATTTGAACAGGCAAGCGTCAGTGTATGGGCTCAAACCTTATGCAACCTGCTTGAGTCAATGGCTCATGCACCAGAAGATTATGTTTTGAACTGGCCAAGCCTTCGATCACCATCCAAAGCACAGTTATTACAATTTTCGCAGGGACCTTCCTTAACCTTCGATACGAAAAGAAATTTTCTATCTCCAGTCAAAAGGACACTTTCTCTTTTATTTCAAAAACAGGTTTTAAAACGATCTTCTGATACGGCAATTCGATTTGAGAACCAATCGATTAGTTATCAAGAACTGGATCAGCGTGCTAATCAACTATCTCGTCACCTTATTCTTCAAGGGATTGGATCGGATGACATTGTCGCTATTTTACTTGAGCGTTCCCCTGAAATGATTGTTGCCATGTTGGCAGTGACTTATGCGGGTGCCGCTTATCTTCCTCTTGACAGTACGCACCCTGCACCTCGCCTGGCTTATTTGCTTGAAGATAGTCATGCATGCGGTCTCATTTCAATGCAGTCACTGTTGGACTCGACTGATATTCTGAATAATATCAATGCAGCCAAAAAGGATTCTTTAAATGTCATGCCACTTGATGACATGGTATTTGAAATGCGTCTGTCGCTGTACCCGAATACAGCGATTAAGTCTGAGGAGCGTGTGCGTGAGGTCTCTGGCGACAATCTCGCCTATCTGATCTACACCTCGGGCAGTACCGGTAAACCAAAGGGCGTGGGCAATACGCAGGCCAACGTCTGTGCGCTCGCCTATTCCCCCTCATTTTGTAGCGTGCGGTCAGACAATACCTTGCTGCAACTCGCCTCGGTTGCCTTTGATGCCGCAACCTTCGAGATCTGGGGCGCGCTGCTCAACGGCGCAACCCTAGCCATCGCACCTGCAGGCAAGCTGGATCTGCTCGACATCCAGGACACGATCCGTGCGCACAGAGTCGACACGCTCTGGCTGTCAGCCGGTCTGTTTGCTGAGGCCGCACAAACCCAGCCTGAATTGTTTGACGGTATCAAACAGCTGCTCGCCGGTGGCGAAGCGCTCTCGCCTCGCGCCATCCAGACCTTACTGGCGCGCAACCCTGCCCTTGACATCATTAATGGCTATGGGCCGACTGAGACCACTACCTTTGCGTTGACCCAGCACTTGAGCTT
>CAIYCP010000636.1 GCA_903924715.1 uncultured beta proteobacterium | reverse complement strand
CTGAAAATCCCTTGTTTCAAACCTTTAACATCCAAGAAACAGGTGGCACTCAAAAAACAGTTCGCAAGGGGGTTGAACTGATTCAACAGATGTTGCCCCATGCTAATAAAGTGGTGCGCATTGATATGCCGGTCAGTCACTTAACGCTGGGCCTGCAGTGCGGGGGTTCAGATGGTTATTCTGGCATCTCGGCCAACCCAGCCCTTGGTGTTGCCGTCGACTTACTCGTACAAAACGGAGGTACTGCGATTTTGTCAGAAACGCCTGAGATCTATGGCGCCGAACATTTACTCACCCGCCGTGCGGCAAATCCGGCTGTGGCCGAAAAACTGATTGAGCGCATTCATTGGTGGGAAGATTATTGTGCCCGCAATCAAGGTGAAATGAATAACAACCCTTCAGCTGGCAATAAGGCAGGCGGCTTGACTACGATTCTAGAAAAGTCGCTCGGGGCCGTTGCCAAAGGCGGCACGGTGCGCCTTGAGGCCGTGTATGAATATGCACAGCCGGTGACCGCTAAGGGCTTTGTGTATATGGACACCCCAGGCTATGACCCTGTCTCTGCCACAGGGCAAGTCGCGGGTGGGGCCAACATGATTTGCTTTACGACTGGACGGGGCTCAGCCTACGGCTGTGCACCCACCCCTTCGATCAAACTTTCAACGAACAACGCTTTATGGAAACGTCAAAGCGAAGACATCGATATTAACTGCGGCGAGATCGTTGATGACGGCATGTCAATCGCAGAAAAAGGTGCGCAGATTTTTGAGTTGATCATCAAAGTCGCCTCGGGCGAGCGCACCAAAAGCGAAATCCATGGCTACGGGCAAAGTGAGTTTGTGCCATGGCAAATTGGTGCTGTGATGTAGTTAAAGTGGTAGGTAACGGCCACCCGCGCCTACCGCAACAGTAATCAAACCCAGGGCTAAGTTGATCAGGATGAGCTTGCGGATACTGGCCATGGCCTCACCGCCTTTCGGCCAGTCTTTGCTCGCCACCGCAGCTTTAAGCTGTTTAAACGGGCCACCATAAATCATGCCAAAGAGGGTCGCCATGATCACTGCGATCAGGGCCATTAAATGAACGTGCCAGCCGGCTTTACCGAAGCTGCCGTACAAAGAAATGAGCCATATCCCTGTAATAAAAAGCAAGGTGATCGACGCCTTGACCCAAATAAAAAACCGAGTCATCACGCCACAGAGTAAAGGCAAGCGCAAGGGAGGCTCAAGCACCACCGCGGCAGTCGGTCGCAGCGATGAATGCATCAAAAACATGCCACCCACCCAGACGACTGCTGACAAAGTGTGCACCGCGATTAATAAGGCCATTAGCATTGTCGTGCTCCAAAAAATAAGCACGCCCATGTTAACTGGGCTTTACAGCAAAAGTCTGTAAAGCCCCTAGAAACCGCTTTGCTACCTGAACCAGCAGCCGACCTATTTTTCAGGTTTGATATCCGAATCGGCCAGCATTTTTTTCCACTTTGGCAAATCGGTCTGAATAAAGCTCGCCAGGGCCGCTTGCGTTGAGTACAAGGGCACACTGCCCATCGATTCAAACTTTGCCTTCACGGCAGGCTCGGCCATCACTTCAGAAAAAGCTTTGTACAAACGGTCGATCACGGGCTGTGGCGTCTTAGGCGGTGCAACAATCGCCTGCCAAACCTCAACCACCACGGGCACGCCCTGCTCGGTCAGCGTTGGTACATTTTCAAAGCGCGTTGGTGATGAGGATGCCAAGGTGATCAACCGATCTTTAAACGAGATCCACAAGGGGCCGGGCATAAACATAACGTCAACTTGCCCCGCTAAAACCGCTTGCGCGGCGGGCGCAGCACCCTGATAAGGCACATTCAAGAGCTCGATTTTGGCAGCGGCTTTAAACGACTCACCACTCACGTGACCCAAACTGCCGTTCCCCCAGGACGAGTACGAAAGTTTGGCGGTTTTCGCCAAAGCGATGAAGTCGGCCAGGCTCTTGACCGCAAGCCCCGAACGCGCCACCATTACCGTTGGAAACTGATTCACAAGCGCCACGACCGCAAACTCTTCTGACTTGTATTTAATTAACTCGGGTTGCAAATGCGGTGCAATCGTCATCGCATCTGAGCTACCTAGCAACAGCGTATAGCCGTCAGGCTCTGCTCGAAAAACCGCATCGGTACCCACGACCCCCCCTGCACCCGTGCGGTTTTCAACGACCACGGGTTGCCCCAGTTTTTTGGCTGCGCTCTCGCTAATCATGCGTGCCGCCACATCGGAGCCCCCACCGGGTGGGTAAGGCACCACCAGCTTAATCGGGCGGGTGGGATTCCACTGGGCCTGAACCGCAGTCGCGCCTAACGCCAATATCGCCGCAAATAGCCAAATGCTTCTTTTCATGATGTCTCCTTGGGTCATAATTCTTTTTTTAATAGAGCCAGTCTACCTCTAGACAATCAACCTCGCCAGCACCCCGCAGCAATCCCTAAAACAAACCTTTGTTTTTCATTGACATCGCCCACTCAACAAGGCACAGTAGAGGGATGAAATACTCCATTTTTTCGCTCGCCAAGCAAGCTCTCAAAGGCCACCAAGATTGGCCAATGGCGTGGCGCAACCCTGAGCCTAAAAAACACTACGACGTCATCATTGTGGGTGGTGGCGGGCACGGTTTGGCCACGGCGTTTTATCTCGCCAAAAATCACGGCATCAAAAATGTCGCGGTTATTGAAAAGGGCTGGATCGGCGGGGGCAACACCGGTCGCAACACCACCATCGTGCGCTCAAACT
>CAIYCP010000635.1 GCA_903924715.1 uncultured beta proteobacterium | reverse complement strand
GTTGGCTTGATGGGGGTAATGAATGCTTTGATCCCCATTCAGGCACAACTCTTTGGCGCGGGTGATCTCAAACAAGTCGGGCAGTTCTGGGGCCAAGGCGTCTGGGTGTCGCTGCTGTTATCCGTCCTGGGCGCGCTCGTGATGCTCTTTCCAGATGTTTGGTTGAGTTTTTCAGGTGAGATTGCGCCCGAGGTACGCACGAGCGTGCATCATTATCTTTGGGCACTGACGCTCGGGCTACCCGCAGCACTGATGTTTCGCACGATTTATGGTTTGGCGAACGCCGTTTCGCGACCCAAGCTTGTCATGACCATTAATCTGATTGGCATTACGCTCAAAGCGTTTTTCAACTGGTTGCTTATTTTTGGTAATTGGGGGCTTCCGGCGCTGGGCGCTACGGGTGCGGGCATCTCTTCGGCCGTGGTGTTTTGGATCACCCTGTCGATCGGTCTCTGGGTTGTGTTACGCAACCCCTTTTACCGACAGTTCCATCTCACGCTAGGTGTACCTAACCTAAAAAGCATTCGCGCCATCCTCAAGCTCGGCTTACCCATGGGTGGCTCGTACTTGGTAGAAGTCTGCGCGTTTACCTTCATGTCTTTGCTGGTTGCCCAAGAAGGAATCGCAGCCATTGGCGGACATCAGGTGATGTCTAATCTTGCAGCCTTGGCCTACATGATGCCGATGTCGATCGGGGTGGCGACTGCCGCGCTTACAGCGCAAGCCATTGGTGCGCGTCAAATAGCGCAGGCCCACCGTACCGGCATGATGGGTTTAGTCGTGGGCTTGAGTGGCGCGGTGATCACTGCACTTGGCCTGTACTTTGGCCGTGAATTCATCGTTGCGGCCTATACCAACAATCCAGCAGTTGCGAGCGTGGCCCTTTCGCTACTGGTGCTGCTGCCGTTCTTTCATCTGGTTGACGCCATGCAGTGCATTAACAGCTATTTGTTGCGCGCACACAAGATCGCATTTGTTCCGATGCTGCTGCAAACCTTTGCCCTCATGATCGTTGGCTTGCTGGGCGGCTGGTGGCTGGGTTTTGGCCCAGGCAAAAGCCTAATTGAACCTGTGCACCAACAATTGCTGGCTGGCTCACCGATCGGCGCTGGCAGCATGTGGTTAATGGCCACGATTGGCTTGGCCACCTCAACGCTGTTACTGCACACGTGGTACCGACTCATTATCCGAAAAAAATTGGCCGCAGCGCACGCGAGCGTTGACTTATAGTTTGATAAACGTCTCGCGGTAGTACTTCAGCTCGTCGATCGATTCATAAATATCAGCCAAGGCTTGATGCTTACTGCGTTTTTCAAAACCTTTAAGTAACTCGGGTTTCCAGCGCCGCGCGAGTTCTTTCAGCGTGCTGACGTCAATCGTTCGGTAATGAAAAAACTGTTCAAGTTTAGGCATGTAATTAAACATAAACCGGCGGTCTTGGCTGACGGTATTGCCGCACAAAGGTGATTTACCTGCCGGCACATACTGAGCCATAAATGCAATCAACTGGTCTTCGGCCTGCGCCTCTGTCAAGGTAGAGGCTTTCACACGATCCGTTAAACCACTTTTGCCATGCGTGGAGGTGTTCCAGCTATCCATCGAATCCAACAAGCTATCAGGCTGGTGCACAACCAAGACTGGTCCCTCAGCCACCACTGTTAGATCGGGCTCGGTAATGACCACCGCCACTTCAATAATGCGTTCTTTGATGGGATCCAGGCCCGTCATTTCCATATCGAGCCAAACCAGGCGAAATTCATTTGGGTGGGTTTTGGCAGTTTGCTTCGTAGCAGCCTGCGCGCGAGTGTTGGCCATATAATCCATCCAGTTAAACCGTGATTTTCTCATATACGGCCTCGCGGCTGATGGGTCTTATGCTGACACTCTTATTTGTTGTTTTTTTGCTCTCCACCGTTGGTGTGCGTCTATGGCTGGCAAATCGTCAAATTCGCAACGTTCTTGCACACCGTGCTGAGGTACCAGCCGAGTTCGCCTCCCGCATCAGTTTAGTCAGCCATCAGAAGGCGGCTGACTACACCACAGCGCGCGTGCGCTTAGGCATGCTCGAGGGGGTTTTTGATGCGGCGGTGCTGGTGGGATTAACCTTGTTAGGCGGGCTGCAAACGATCGATCTTTGGGTCAGCTCACTCACGACACACGATTTGTTGCGGCAAATCTTACTCATCGTCGTCGTCAGCATTTTACTGAGCGTCATTGGTCTACCTTTTTCTATTTATCGACAATTCAAACTTGAAGCCAAATTTGGCTTTAACCGAATGACGCCTGGGCTGTTCGTCAGTGACATGTTCAAAGGCCTTGCGTTAGGCGCGGTACTAGGCTTGCCTTTAATCGCGGCCATCTTGTGGCTGATGGCCGAAGCAGGCCATTATTGGTGGTTATGGGCGTGGGGGCTATGGTCAGCTTTTAACCTGCTCGTCTTGTTTATTTTCCCCACCTGGATCGCACCGTTTTTTAACAAGTTCACCCCTCTGAGCGATGAAACCTTAGCCTCAAGCATTCGCGCCCTCGCCGACCGTTGTGGGTTTGCACTCAACGGGCTGTTTGTCATGGATGGCTCCAAACGCTCAGCGCACGGCAACGCGTATTTCACAGGCTTTGGTAAAGCCCGTCGAATCGTATTCTTTGACACGCTACTGTCGCGCCTCACACCTGACGAAATCATTGCAGTTCTGGCCCATGAACTCGGTCACTTTAAGCACAAGCATATTTTGAAGCGCCTGGTATTTAGTTTCGCTGGCGCCTTGTTTTTCTTGGCCATCCTTGGCTGGATTGCGCAACAAACCTGGTTCTATACCGACCTAGGCGTGATTCCTCAACTTGGCGGACGCAACGACGCCATGGCTTTACTACTGTTTTTTATGGTGATCCCCGTATTCACCTTTGCACTCACCCCGCTTTTTAGCTGGTTCTCGCGCAAGGACGAATTTCAGGCCGATCACTTCGCCACACAGCAAAGTTCAGCAGAACAATTGGTATCCGCCTTGGTCAAGCTTGTTGACGACAACGCCTCGACCCTCACCCCTGATCCGATTCATTCCGCGTTTTATGACAGTCATCCTCCGGTGTCGATTCGTATCCGTCACTTGCTTGCGTCATGACTGAACGCACGCAAGGACGTGTGATCGCGGCGCATGGCCGACACTACACGGTCGAGCTGCAAGACCAGTCCTTGATTAAGTGCTTTCCGCGCGGTAAAAAAAATGATGCGACCGTAGGCGATTATGTTGAGATCACGCGTCAAGGTCTTGATGAAGGCTCGCTCGAATCTGTATTGCCTCGTAAAAATCTATTGTTCAGATCCGACGAAGCGCGCAGCAAACAGTTTGCGGCCAATGTCGATCAACTCTTAATCGTCATCGCAGTTGCCCCAGCGTTTTCTGATGACTTGCTAGGCCGTGCCCTAGCGGGTGCGTGGTCGGCAGGTATCACGCCCATTATCTTGCTCAACAAGGTTGATCTGGTAGACGGCCTGGCTGCTGCGCGCGCAAAGCTCGCCCCGTTTTACAAACTCGGCGTACAAATCATTGATATTTGCGCAAAAGATACGGCGCGCGTGATGTCAACCATCTTGCCCTTGCTCACGGGGCAGACCTCATTACTTTTGGGGCAAAGTGCAATGGGCAAATCGACTTTGCTCAACACGCTCGTTCCGCTTGCCTTGGCCGCAACACGCGAACATTCTGTTGCGCTGGGTGCAGGTAAGCACACCACAACAAGCACCCGTCTTTATCACCTGCCCGAAGCTGGCGGAGACTTGATTGATTCACCCGGCTTTCAGGGGTTTGGGCTGTTACACCTGAATCGCGAAGAGATTGAACGCGGGTTTCCGGAGTTCGATGTCCATATCCCCGAGTGTCGTTTTTATAACTGTACACACCAGCGCGAGCCAAACTGCGGCGTGCTCGCTGCGTTAGCGCGAAACGAAATCGATGCAGGGCGCCATGCGTTGTATGTGAGGCTCGTTGAAGCCAAAGCTGCACACGACACGTATTAGGTGCTTAGCTGGAAGCAGCCTCAGATAACACTTGGCACATCCCTAGCAACATCGCTGCGGTTGCACCCCAGATAAAAAACTGGTTATAGGGCACTGAATAATATTGTCGCAAACCACCATCGGGTAACTGCGCTTGATGAAACCGATAATTCGCCGGATTCGTCAAAAAAGTTAACGGAACTTCAAAAACCTCTGCTACCTCAAACGCATCAGGTGCAAGCGTAAAACCAGGGCGCACCAGAGCTGTGACGGGATTAATGGCAAACCCTGAGCCCGTGAGATATCTAGGCAAGCCACCTAAGCATTCGATATGCTCGCGCAGCAAACCCGTTTCTTCTTCAGTTTCGCGCAAGGCCGTATCCTGCACATCGGCATCACTGGCCTCACAACGCCCACCCGGAAAACTAACCTGCCCTGCGTGATCATTTAGGTGCGCAGAGCGCTGGGTTAAAAGTACAGTCAACCCCTCAGGGCGCATCACAATCGGAACCAAGACCGCCGCCTCAACAGGTGTGCCCTCGCGTCCCGGAAAGCGCCTGAGCGACTCATTGGGGATATCCAGTGGGCGCTCGATATTTTGAGACAACACCTCACGCAACCAAAGGGGGTTTAGGTGTTGCACAGGCACTGCACCGAACTTCAAAGAAGACGGCACCCAGGGCTGGGTCTTCGGGTCAAACGAAGGACGATGCGGTGTACGCCGAACGCGCGGACTTTCAGGAGGTGTGGCAGACATGTCAGCGGATCATTTTCTCAAGAAGCAATGGGTTCCTTTTTAACCGAAACTCTTGCGCCTTGTGGAATAATCGGTGCGTACAAAGTAAAAAGCACCCTTTCGGGTGCTTTTTACTTTTAATCGATACGTATTTACGCGGTTGCAACAACCGTTTTACGAACGAGTTTTTCTTTAATACGTGCTGACTTACCTGAACGATCGCGCAGATAATAAAGTTTGGCACGACGAACATCACCACGACGATTGACTTCAATCGAAGCGATTTGAGTTGAGTACAGTTGAAACGTACGTTCAACGGCTTCGCCAGAAGAAATTTTGCGAACGATAAACGATGAGTTCAGCCCACGGTTACGACGGGCAATCACAACACCTTCGAAGGCCTGGGCACGCTTGCGAGCGCCTTCAACCACGTTGACGCTAACGATAACGGTATCGCCAGGGGCGAATTGTGCGACGGGTTTGCCGCCAGTAAGGCGAGCAATTTCTTCTTGCTCAAGAATAGCGATCAGGTTCATATGAACTCCAAGTCATCATGCTCTCGGTGATATCACCAGTACACCTTGCAATGAAATCAACACGTTGATGACAAAACACGGGGCCTGGATCGGTGTTGTTTGGCGTGCGCCTGACCTATTCAGGGGCCGCTACCGGGCAGAGGATGCGTTAACAAAGCCATTGATTCTACAACACTTTTAGGCATTTCTGCCAATCGACTGCTCGCGCAGTGGTACAAAGCCGTTTGTGACAAGTTTTTGACCGCTGTCGTTTCACTCAAAATATAAGGTTTCATGAGCTCAACCGCCTTGCTTTTTGTCATTGCAGCCGCGATTGCCCACGCCTCGTGGAATCTGCTGGCCAAACGCGCGGCGCATGTGGGCTCAGCGTTTGTGTTTGCCTATGGGCTTTGCTGCACGATTGTGTACGCCCCGTGGGTAATCTGGATTTTAGTCTTCGACCAAAATGAATGGAGCTGGCCAATTATTGGCTGCATTGCGTTGTCGGGCGCCCTGCACCTGGCTTATAGCCTTTGCCTGCAACGCGGTTATCAACTGGCTGATTTGTCGGTGGTGTATCCGATTGCGCGCGGCACTGGCCCAATGCTTTCGACAGTGGGTGCGCTGTTATTGCTGGGCGAACCTGGCACGATTCGAGGCATTAGCGGCATGCTTTGTGTGGTTTTGGGCGTCTTGCTCATTGCTACTCAAGGAAAAATTAGCCGGCTATTACAACCGGCGGCAATGCTCGGGGTGCGTTGGGGTGCGCTCGTTGGTCTATTCATTGCCGCTTACACCCTGGTGGATGCCTATGGCGTCAAAACGCTGTTGATTGCCCCAGTGGTGTTTGACTGGGCAACTTGTGCAACCCGCACGTTGATGATGTTGCCCCATACAGCCCGCCAACCTAAGCAAGCCATGGAGGCGATGCGCGGTTATTGGCCACTGGCCTGGGCAATTGGGGTGCTGTCACCCCTAGGCTATATTTTGGTGCTGTACGCGTTGCGGGACGGCGCACCGGTCAGTTTGGTGGCCCCCGCTCGCGAAATGTCGATGCTACTGGTTACGCTTGCGGGGCTTTATCTGTTGCGCGAACCTGTCGGCTGGGGCAGGCTCGTTGGCTGCTGTTCAATCGCTTTGGGCGTTGTGCTGCTAGCCGGAAGTTAAAACACAGGCTTTAAAAAAGCTTAGAAGCCTGCTGCGTTGCCGATCAACAGAAAGGCGGGGATCATCGCAACCCAGAACGACAACAATAAGATATCGGAGAGCATACCTTTTGCGCTAGGCAAACCTTGCTGCGATGCTGAAGATGCAAAAGATGGGGTGTTGTGTGGGCGAGCGGCCTGAGGCAGAGTAAGTTGACGCATGGTGAGGCTCCTGAAAATAGTTGACTGAGTACTGCATGGTGTTTGAGGAACCACCCCCGGCCTAAAGGCCGAGGATGGTTGCCGGGGACCTAGAACCGGCAAAACTGTTTGGCTAAGTGCCATAAACAGTACTGTACACAAATACAGTACTGTTTGCAAATACAGCTCTTTAAAGTGCTTGTTTTTTACAACAAACTAATCCTTAGCCATCTATTAAGTCCTCGTCAAGCAAAAGTGGCGCAATGGGCGAAGCGCCCTCTGCTGTGCTAATTTGCGAACTTCACAATTTTTTTAGCTTGATTCACGCGATGACAAACTTCACCTCTAGCCACGCCCTATTTAAAGTGTTCTCTGATTACGGGATGGATCGACTGTTCCTCGTGCCAGGTGAAAGCTATTTAGGCCTACTTGATGCACTGGTTGATTTTCCTCAAATCGATGTCGTCACGTGTCGCCATGAAGGTGGAGCGGGCTACATGGCCGTCGCAGATGGACGTCTGACCCGTCGCCCGGGCTTGGCCTTAGTCAGCCGTGGCCCTGGCGCTTCAAACGCGGCAATCGCTGTTCATACCGCCCAACAAG
>CAIYCP010000634.1 GCA_903924715.1 uncultured beta proteobacterium | reverse complement strand
TGTTTGTATAGGGCGGTTCCCCGATCAGAGATTTGCAGATACTAGAGAAGAAGCTGAAGAAATAATCCAAGAGTTTGTCGGCAAGAAGATTGATGCTTATTTTGGTTGCGCTAAGTTCGGTGAAGCAGATGACCGGACACACGACAACGCCAAGTACTTCCGCGCACTGTGGATGGACATCGACTGCGGCCCGACCAAGGGCGTACCAAACTTCAAGGGAAAGATTGACGGCTACCTTGACCAGCACATTGGGCTGGCCGAGTTCAAAAAGTTTTGCAAGACTATCGGCCTACCCCAACCAATCTTGGTGAACTCCGGTAACGGCATTCACGCTTACTGGCTACTTGAAGAGACGCTGACCCGCACCGAGTGGGAACCGTTGGCCAAGCGGCTTAAACAACTGTGCAAAGAGCACGGCCTGATTGTTGACGACAAAGTATTTGAAGCATCTCGCGTCCTGCGCCCGATGCACTCGTTCAACTTCAAAGACCCCACCAACCCCAAAGCTGTGGAGATTTGGAACGAGAACTCAGCAAGGATACCCGCCGAGCAGATGCGTCAGTTACTTGGTGCACCTGTACCAAAGGTAATAGAAGACAAGCCCGACTTCGTACCTGCGTCGATGAGTCCGATGATGGAAGCACTGATGGCCAACAAGGTCAAAAAGTTCAAGAACATCATGCTCAAGGGCGAGAACGGTTGCGCACAACTCAACTACTGCTTTGCAAACCAAGCCGAGATTGACGAGCCACTGTGGATGTCAGCCCTGTCGATTCCAGCGTTCTGCACAGATGGGGACAAGGCGGCGCACAAGATGTCCGATCAGCACCCCGAGTACGACCCCGCCGAGGTAGACAACAAGCTCAAGAACATCCGTAAGCGCGGTGGGCCACACCATTGCACAACATTTGAAGAACGTAACCCCGGTGGGTGTGATGGGTGCCCACACAAAGGCCAGATAACTTCACCTATCGTGTTAGGTATAGAAATAGAAGCGGCGGAAGAAGCCGACAACGAAGTAACGGTTGAGACCGAAGCAGGAGAAACCAAGTACCAAATCCCTGAGTATCCGTTTCCGTTTTTCAGGGGCAAGAGGGGTGGCGTGTATGTCCGCGCTGGTGAAGATGAAGAAGCTGAGCCGAAGCTGGTCTACGAGCATGACCTGTATGTAGTCAAGCGGATGAAGGACAAAGAGCTTGGCGAGCTTGCGTTATTCAGGCTTCACCTGCCACACGACGGCATGAAAGAGTTTGCGGTCACAACGGCGGCGATCTCATCGAAAGACGAGCTACGTAAACAACTTGCACAACAGGGTGTGATGGCGCACCACAAGCAGTACGACAACCTTGCAACGTATGTCGTCACGTCAGTAAAAAATTTGCAGTACACGAAGAAGGCAGAAACAATGAGAACACAATTTGGATGGGTCGAGAACGATAGCAAGTTCATCATGGGCGACAAGGAGATAACCAAAGACGGCACGTTCTACAGCCCACCGTCATCAACAACAGAATTCTTTGCCGAGAAGGTTCACGTCAAAGGCGATATGGACAAGTGGAAGGAAGTGTTCAACCTGTACGCAATGAAGGGCATGGAGCCACATGCGTTTGGGGCATTGACAGCATTTGGTTCACCCCTGATGAAGTTCACCGGACTCAAGGGCGCGATCATCAACGTGATCTACGAATACGCTGGATCAGGGAAATCAACAATCTTGCGCATGTGCAACAGCGTCTACGGTATGCCGTACGAACTCATGTCGATTGAGAAGGACACACTCAACGCCAAGATGCAGCAACTGGGCGTGATGAACAACCTGCCCAACACCATCGACGAGATCACCAACATGCTGCCCAAGGACTTCTCAGATATGGCGTACGGTATCAGTCATGGCCGAGGCAAGAACAGGGTAATGTCTCAGGTCAACGCCCTGCGGGTTAACAACACTTCATGGCAGAACATGACTCTATGCTCGGCCAACGCCAGCTTTTACGAGAAGTTAACCGCACTGAAGAACAGCCCAGACGGTGAATCCGTGCGGTTACTTGAGTACAAAATAGAGCCGAATGACTTGATCGGCGTGGCCAAGGGCAAGGAGATGTTTGACCATCAACTGAACAGCAACTACGGCCATGCTGGGGAAAGCTACATTACGTGGCTGGTGAACAATTTGGAAGAGGCCATTGATCTGGTGCTGAAAGTTCAGGCCCGACTGGATAAAGAAGTCCAGTTCACCGCACGGGAACGCTTTTGGTCAGCTACAGCCGCTTGCAACATCGCTGGTGGTTTGATTGCCCGTCACCTTGGTCTGCACGACTTTGATATGCCAGCAGTTTATGAATGGCTCAAAGGAATGCTCGGTGAGATGCGCCACGATGTGAAGCCCCCGCAGTCAACCCCAATCCTTACCCTTGGCGAGTTTCTCACCGGCTACGCACACAACACCTTGGTGGTCAATGGTGAGGTGGATGCCCGAAGTAATTTGTCGGCCATGCCCTTGCAGGAACCAAAGTTTGAGTTGCTGGTACGCTACGAGCCAGATACACAACACGTTTACGTCGCCGCTAAACAATTCAAAGAGTTCTGCGTCAAGCATCAGGTCAATTACAAGAGTCTACTCAAGCAGTTGGGCGACCTCGAAGTATTTACCGAAGCCTGTAACAAGCGCATGTCCAAGGGTATGAAGATCGTGTCCCCACCCATGCGCACCTTGAAGTTTGACGCATCGAAGTCCGAGTTTCTGCGCATCGACGTGATATTGGGTATTGGTGAAGATTGAGACAGTCTCATATCAGCTTGATTGGAGCAAGTTCCGTGTTGGCCAGTCCGTATTTGTACCCTGCATTGACCACGTTGCGGCACGGAAAGCACTTGCTGCTGTAACAAAAAGGTTAAAAATATCCACGATTACGAAGGTTGTGATCGTGGATGGGGTGAAAGGGCTACGGATTTGGCGCACTTGAGTTAAACTCACACCTGAAAGTTAGCTCCTTTCGATACCTCCTTTTCTCCCGCCTGTGTGCGGGAGTTTTTTTATTCTTTCTTCTTGTTGTACTTGGACAAAGCTTTTTCAGCTTCATTTGCTGCATCTCCAAGAAGGTCTACATTTTGTGGAGTGATGCGCACCCCGCCACCCATTTCAGTTTCTATAATTTTGTTGACATGAGCGCTTAGAGATTCATTAAGTTTTTCAATATCAATTTGGTTTTTGGGGTGGCGAATATTGAAATCTATGACCTTGTCGAGTGTGTCGCCCCACTTTTGATTGAAGCGCTGTTGAAAATCTACCGGCATGGTTGGGTCAGTTGATTTAATAAAATTGTCGTTGTACTGATTGGTTAATTGATTTTTTTCTGCGAGTATTGTTTTTTCCACTACCTTGGCTTTGAATGCAATATCTTGCGCAGTAGCCAGTGCAGCAGGTCTATATCCAATAGTTTGACCAGCAACTTCACTTTTTGGCACAGTACCGGGTTGAGCAAGCTGTACGCCTTGGGGGGTTTGAATACCCTCAGTTGCATACCGGTGCGCAATCATAAGGTTGCTTATTGAGCCGGGCATAACCTTTTCCAACCCACGTTCGTATTGCCCGTTGGCGATCTCTTGCAAACCTTGCGTAATGTTCAAAACCAAACTCGGCACTGGGCCAGCAAGTGCCAATGCCCAATTACCCATAAGCTCTTTATTCGATGCAGCAGGCATTGTGGGCTCACGGAACCACATGTCGTTCAAAGAAACACGGCTGGATATATCCCAACCAGTAAGGTGGTTAGCTGCGCCTTTCTTTAATAGTTCAGACCAATCACCAAACTCTTTAGGCATAAACTTGGTTTTCCACCAAGTCTCGTAGTCAACGCTCTTCATATCATCGGGCGCATC
>CAIYCP010000633.1 GCA_903924715.1 uncultured beta proteobacterium | reverse complement strand
GTGACAAGACTGAATGGCTGAAGGTTTCAGCCGTAATTCCCGTGCCATCCGAGATAATAAAAACGGTACGGTCAGAGCCGGCGCTGTTCATAAAAAGATGTCCAGAAAGGTATTCATGAGTAGTATAATGCGGTGCAGCAATTTAGGATTAATTAGTAGTCTTTTGATGATATTTAGGTCAAAAATCTTTAGCAAGTAAGGCCAGTTTGGTCAGCCTGTTGGGCATGCTGACCAAACTCGCTTTCTTATATTGTTAAAGGTGACTTTCATGTCATATGTTGTTTCATTTGAGCAGCTCCGGATGACGGACGTTGACTCGGTCGGAGGGAAAAACGCTTCACTAGGCGAAATGATCAGCCAGCTTGCAGATGCTGGCGTACGCGTTCCGGGTGGCTTTGCCACCACGGCGCAAGCTTTTCGCGACTTTTTGTCGGGTACAGGGCTTGATCAACGCATCGCTGAGCGCTTAACCACACTCAACCCTGAAGATGTGCGCGAGCTTGCCCTGGCGGGCGCTCAGATTCGTCAATGGATCACCGAGGCACCGTTACCTCAGCAGCTTAACGACGATATCAAAGCCGCCTTTGCCAAACTGGATGCAGACGGTAAGGGCTCGTTTGCCGTACGCTCGTCGGCCACAGCAGAAGATTTGCCTGACGCCTCCTTTGCAGGACAGCAAGAAACGTTTTTGAACGTGGTCGGCTTTGATGATGTGATCGACAAGATTCGCCATGTGTTTGCGTCGTTGTATAACGACCGAGCGATTTCTTATCGCGTGCATAAGGGCTATGCCCATGCAGATGTCGCGCTTTCTGCGGGCATTCAGCGAATGGTGCGTTCTGATAAAGGTAGTGCGGGTGTGATGTTCACGCTCGATACCGAGTCAGGCTTTGAGGATGTCGTCTTCATCACGTCATCCTATGGTTTAGGCGAAACCGTAGTGCAAGGTGCGGTCAATCCAGACGAGTTCTACGTTTTCAAGCCAACCTTGGCCTCGGGCTTTTATCCGATTGTCAATCGACGGATCGGCTCAAAATTACTGAAAATGGAATTCGATCCTGAGCGCCCTGAAGGTCGTGCCGTGCGAACGGTCGACGTGCCGGTTTCAGAGCGCAACCGCTTTTCACTGACTGACGACGAAGTCATCGAACTTGCACGCTATGCGGTGATTATTGAAAAGCACTACCAGCGCCCCATGGATATTGAATGGGGTCGTGATGGTATCGACGGTAAGATTTATATTTTGCAGGCACGCCCTGAAACCGTGAAGTCGCAGCAAGGTAAGCACGATGTGCAGTTGCGCTATCGCTTAAAAGCAACCGGCAAGGTGTTGATTACAGGCCGTGCAATTGGTCAAAAAATCGGTTCTGGACGTGTGCGTATTGTGGCAGACCTCTCAGAAATGGATCAGGTCCAGGCGGGCGACATCTTAGTGACCGATATGACAGATCCAAACTGGGAGCCCGTGATGAAACGCGCTTCTGCAATCGTGACAAATCGTGGCGGTCGCACGTGTCATGCCGCGATTATTGCGCGCGAACTCGGCATTCCTGCTGTGGTTGGTTGTGGTGATGCGACCGATCGGTTGCACGAAGCGCAAATCGTGACGGTGTCATGCGCTGAGGGTGATGAGGGTCGTATTTATGATGGCCTGATTGAAACCGAGGTCGAAGAGGTGCGGCGTGGTCAGATGCCTGAGATCGGTTTAAAGATCATGATGAACGTGGGGAATCCCCAGCTCGCGTTCGACTTTTCGCAAATCCCCAATCATGGTGTTGGCTTGGCGCGACTCGAGTTCATCATCAATAACAACATAGGCATCCACCCTAAGGCGGTGCTTGATTATCCTAATATTGATCCCGAGCTAAAAGTGGCGGTTGAATCGGCTGCGCGCGGTCATGCCAGTCCTCGCGCATTTTTTATCGAGAAGCTAGCCGATGGCATCGCTACAATTGCAGCTGCGTTTTATCCAAAGACTGTGATCGTACGTTTGTCTGATTTCAAATCAAACGAATATCGAAAATTAGTGGGTGGGGCTCGGTACGAACCCGAAGAAGAAAATCCAATGTTGGGTTTTAGAGGCGCCTCACGTTACATATCAGAAGATTTTGCTGAATGTTTCAAAATGGAATGTGAAGCACTCAAGCGCGTGCGTGAACAAATGGGGCTAACCAACGTTGAAATCATGGTGCCATTTGTACGTACCGTTAAGCAAGCCGAGCGCGTTGTTAAGTTGTTGGCTGGGCACGGTTTAGTGCGCGGCGAGCATGGTCTGCGCGTGATCATGATGTGCGAG
>CAIYCP010000632.1 GCA_903924715.1 uncultured beta proteobacterium | reverse complement strand
TCGGTCGAGTGGTGGATACCATGAGTGAAAAAGTATTTGAAGCAGCTTCGGTTCAAGTTCATCAGCGCCGTGATTCAGTTTTGACGGCATTGACTGATCAGGGTGGATTTTTTCGCATCGAGGGCCTTAGCTCGGGCTCTTACTCTGTCAGCATCACCTTGTCTGACGGCCGTTCCTTTGCGGGCCGTGCGTTGGTAAATGGTACACGGCGCGCCCAGTTTGTTGAGTTTGACTACAGCCGTCTTGTACCGCCCAGCGACGAAGACGATTACTAGCAACCGCCTCTTTACGCTCAATCGCCTTTGGGCGAGACCGCCTCTGCACGCTCAATCGCTTTTAGGCGCTATCGCCCCTTTACGCTCGACAATCATGCGGTATTGCTCGGGTTCGCGATGACGGGCGAAGTTAAATGTCGTATTTTTGTACGAGCTGCACAAATCAAGATCGCAACGTGCAATCGCCAGTTCGTCACCTAAGGTTGTGCAAGCCCCAACGATCTCACCTGAAGGGGCGACAATAATTGAATTGCCGATTTGCTCGATCCCTTCTTCGATGCCTGCCTTCGCCACCCCCACCACCCACGTACCATTTTGATACGCACCTGATTGCATCACGAGTTCGTTGTGAAAGTTCGAAAGTGCATCGTGCTCAGGCGCAGGCGGATTATGTACAGGCGTGTTGTAGCCAATAAAAATCATTTCAACTGCTTGTAAACCTAAAATTCGATAGGTTTCTGACCAACGGCGATCGTTGCAGATTGCCATGCCAAAGACGCCTTTCTTGTGCGTTCCCCAATCAGCTTGAAACGCATTGAAGCCTAAATTTCCAGTTTCAAAATAACGCTTTTCAAGATGCTGAAATCGACGCCAAGGTTCATGTTCTGGATGTCCAGGAAGATGAATTTTTCGATATTTTGAAAGAATTTTTCCGTTTTTGTCGACCGTGATTGCAGTGTTGAAGCGACGCAGCTGTCCTTGCTCTTGGGCAAGCTCGGCATAGCCTAAATAAAAACCGACTTGCAAGGTTCGAGCGGTATCAAAAAGTTTTTGTGTCTCTGAGCTGGGCATGCTGGCTTCGAAGAACGCGTCAATTGAAGCCTGCTCTTCAAAGTACCAACGTGGAAAAAAAGTCGTCAGTGCTAGTTCAGGAAAAACGACCACATCGCAGCCGCAGCTTTTCGCTTGATGCATCAGGGCGACCATGCGCTCAACCACTTGAGCGCGCGTATCGTTCAACGCAATGGGGCCTAGTTGTGCTGCACCGACTGTGATGATGCGTGCCATGAAACGTTTCTCCCGGTTTTATGTAATCGCTATGTTGCGAATCAAATTATTTAGCTAATTCAAGCAAAGTCTGTAAGAGGACATTGCCACCAGCCACTAAGTCTGCGACTTCAGTGTGTTCGGCGGGGTTATGACTAATGCCTTTCACTGAAGGCACAAAAATCATTGCGCTTGGGCAAAAACGCGCCATCATTTGTGCGTCGTGCCCGGCACCTGAGGTCATCGTGCGGCACGAATATCCCAAGGTCTGGGCCTTGCTTGCAATCAGGTCTGCAATCGACTGGTCAAATTTGACGGGTTCGAAGCGCGCCAATCGATGGCTCGTGATCGTGACGCCTTCTTCGTTCGATAATTTGGTTAAAAACGCATTCAATTTTTGTTCGGCAATTTTTAATAAAGCTTCGTCAGTGTTGCGCAAATCAACAGTCACCACTGCGCGTGCGGCTATGACATTGATTAGGTTGGGATGCAGTTTCGTGGCCCCCATCGTGGCAACCTGAGCTCCACCCATTTCTTTTGTGAGTTCGCGTATAAAAACGCTGATCGCGGCGGCACAGTAGCCCGCATCGTGGCGCAGGCGCATTGGGGTGGTGCCCGCATGATTAGATTGACCCACGATCGTGAGCTCTTGCCACGAGATCCCTTGTAAATCACGCACAGCACCAATCGTGACGCCTTCAATATCCAGGATTGGACCTTGCTCGATATGCAATTCAACAAAGGCATGCGGTTTGCACAGCGGCAACGGCGCCTGACCCACGTACCCAATTTTGGTGAGCTCGTCTATGAGCACTTTGCCGTCGGCGCTATGCGAGGCATAGGCTTCTTCAAGCGAGAGGCCACCAACATAGACGAGCGAGCCCAGCATGTCTGGGTGAAACCGTGCGCCTTCTTCATTGGTAAAGGCTGCGATCACGAGCGGTCGTCGCGTGACGACGCCAGCCTGATTAAGTGAGCGAACCACCTCTAGGCCACCCAGCACGCCCAGCGGGCCATCGTAGCGGCCACCGGTACGAACCGTATCAATGTGAGAGCCTGTCATCACCGGCGGTAGATCTTCTAAGCCAGCACGCCAGCCGAAGATGTTACCGATTGGATCGACGCTGACTTCAAGTTTGAGTTCGCGCATCCAGAGGATTAACTGATCTCGCCCCAGGCGATCTTCGTCTGACAAAGCCAGGCGGCAACAGGCGCCTTCAGCGGTGAGTCCAATTTCAGCCAGCGCATGAACTTGCTCAAGTAGGTGTTCAGCACTAATGGCCAAGTGAGATGTGCTCATGCCAAGACCTCCAAAGCGGTTTTTCCAACGACCTGCTGATAAATAAGGGGATCTGTGTCTCCCTCGCTACCAAGCAACAGCACACGCGCCCGAGCGTTCAGGCCGAGTTGCTGACGAATACCAGGGTGATCACGCGCCGCTAGCAAGGCCGCCAATCCAACCCCGCCGGTTTCGCCCGCCACGATGGCTGGGTCTCTACCTAGGGGCTTTGCGAGTATACGCATCGCCTCTAGTGCATAGGCATCATCAAGCGCAATCGCGATATTGGTCCCACCTTGCAAAATTTCCCAGGCAAGTTCAGAGACCTCGCCGCAGGCGAGCCCCGCCATGACGGTATCAAGTGTGCCGTGAACGACGCTGCGTTGACCTGCTTGCAGACTTTTATAGACACAGTCGGCTTGCGTGGGTTCGGTGACTACAAATAAAGGACGTTGTGTGCCCCACTGTAGCCAGAAATTGGCACATACCGCCGACGCGAGGGCGCCCACGCCTGCTTGAGCAAAGACATGAGTGGGCGGTGGTGCGTTAGACATTTGGGTGACAATTTCTGAGGCCATCACGCCATAGCCATGCATGACATCAAGTGGGATGTCACGATAACCAGGATATGAGGTATCGGATACGACGGTCCAGCCTTGCTCGGCGGCGGTGGTGGCGGCAAACCTTACCGCGTCGTCGTAATTGCCTTTGACTTCGCGCACTTCAGCGCCATATTGTGCAATGGCATCGCGCCGCCCTTGACTCACGGTTTCGTGTACATAAATGACGCAGTGACAACCAAATAGCCGAGCACCCCAGGCGACTGAGCGGCCATGATTGCCATCTGTCGCACAGGTGACGGTTGCAGCACCGATGACCTCTTTAAAGGCCCCAGAGAGTAATTGTTTTGAGCTGACTTGGGCTATTTCATGCGCTCGCTGCACCTCGAGCCGTAACACGTTGGCAACGGCGTACGCGCCGCCCAGGGCTTTGAAGCTACCTAAGCCAAACCGGCCTCGTTCATCTTTGTACAGAAGCTCGGCGATCCCCAGCGCTTGGGCCAATTCAGGCAGTGATACCAGCGGAGTAGGGGAGTAGCCGGGCCAGCTCGAGATTTCAGCGAAGGCTGCATCAAAGCCAGCTTGACTCATGACACTTTCTCGGTGCACACCATAACTTGAGTCGGGCGCGTCAGCGTAAGGGTTGGTGAAGGCATACGCATTGTGAGGCATACATCAATCTCTGTATCAGGCGGTTTGAGCGGTGCAACTGGCGTGCAGCTGTGTCATCTACCAAAATGGTATCAGCTTTACTGAATCAGAATGGTTTTTGTTTAGATTCTCAATAAACCAACCTTTCAGGTGTAGACTTATTTTTCATTGAACTTGAAGAAAAACCTGATTTCCGACCTGAGGCTGAGCGATATGTTGAATTGTGATTTGATGTTGATAAATGGCGTCGTGATCGACGGCAGTGGTCAGGCGCGGCGTCAGGCAAGCGTAGCGGTCAAAGACGGTCGGATTGTAGGGGTCGGTCGCGAGTTGAATTATGTCGCAACGGCCACCATCGATTTAAAGGGCTTGGTCATTGCGCCTGGCTTCATCGATGTGCATACGCACGATGATCGTCTATTGTTAGCAGACCCTTCGATGGCGGCTAAAGTGAGTCAGGGCGCAACGACTGTGATTACGGGTAATTGTGGCCTCAGTCTGGCGCCACTTGGGCAAACTGAAGCGATTGCGCCATTGAACTTAATCGCGAACGGTCCCAGTCAGCGTTATGACACTTTCGCTGAGTATTTTGCAGCGCTCGAAAAAAGTCCGCCAGCAGTCAATATGGCGGCCTTGTTAGGCCATACAACCTTGCGTGCAGTCACGATGTCAGATCTGTCGCGTCCCGCTAATGAAGCAGAAATCGCGAAGATGCAAGTGTTGGTGCAAGAAGCGCTTGATGCGGGAGTCGTTGGTGTGTCTACGGGTCTGTTTTATGCGCCAGCGCAGGCGGCAACCGCAGCTGAAATTCAAGCGGTATTTGAGCCGCTTCGCGGTGGTACAGCGTTGATCGCCTCGCACATTCGTAATGAGGCAGCCGAAGTGCTTGAGGCCATGACTGAAGCCATGTCGATTGCTAAAGAGCTTGGTGTGCGACAAGTGCTCTCGCATCATAAAGTCAATGGCCAAGAAAATTTCGGGCGTTCGCGTGAGACGCTTGCGTTGGTTGATCAAATGCGTGCTCAAGGTGATGTGTGCCTAGATTGTTATCCCTACGTGGCCTCTTCAACCGTGTTGCGGCAAGATACTGTTGAGCAAGCCTCTCGCACGTTAATCGCCTGGTCTAAAACAAAACCTGAAGCGAGTGGGCGATATGTTGACGAAATGCTTAAAGAACAAGATTTGAATCTGACAGATTTTCTGGCCTCGCTACAGCCCGCCGGCGCCATTTATTTTTCAATGGATGAAGAAGATGTCGAGCGCATTCTGGCTTACCCAGAAACAATGGTTGGCTCGGATGGCTTACCCCATGATACTTTTCCACACCCCCGTTTATGGGGTGCCTTTCCGCGCGTTTTAGGTCATTACAGTCGAGACCGTAAACTGTTTCCGCTCGAAACCGCGGTACACAAAATGACAGGTCTTTCGGCTGCACGGTTTGGTTTAAAGGATCGTGGTTTGATTAAAGAAGGTTACGCGGCAGATCTGGTGATCTTTGATCCTGTTCACATCAAAGACAGTGCAACGTTCGCAGACCCGATGCGCCCGGCTGCGGGTATTCATCAGGTATATGTCAACGGTGTGCTGAGTTGGCAAGATGGTGTCACCACGCACGCAAGGGCAGGGCAGGTGTTGCGGCGCGCTTAGAGCTGCTGTTTTGCTCGCCCTGCAGGGCGAGGATGGTTGGGCGCTGCGTGTCAAGCAGGTAACCGTTTAGTTAGATATCCGTCATGAATCTGTCATTTTGGCATGGCTTGATAAGCGTCTCGTTCATGCTCACTTCAGACACCTATGATACGCCCAATCGACACCGATACTGACACCGACAATCCCTCTGAACAACCCCATTTTCAAACGATTCTGGCGGCTTCGCTTAAAAATCCTTCGCGCAGACAGCTGATTAGAGGTGCGCTCGGGTTGGCCGGCCTTGGGCTGTTGTCTGATTCGCTTATTCCCTTCGCCAATGCAGCGACAGGCACAAACGCTGAAGCCCGAATTGTATTTTCTGCATTACAAAAAAGTCTGCTCGATTCAGTGCAATTGCCGGCAGGGTACAGCTATAAGATTCTTCATGCGTCTGGCGATCCTCTGACCGATAAGATGTCGGCTTTTTCTAATCAAGGGTTAGAGCTTGACGATTGGTCTTTGCGCATTGGCGATCAACATGACGGTATGGATATTTTCTATATTGATGACAAAGGCCAATACACTGAGACCGATACGGGTCGCGCGCTGTTAGTGGTGAATCACGAAAGTTCAGCCGAATCTCATTTTTTACACCCTAAGGGTCAAACGTCAAACGGCCAGCAAGGTAGAAAGTTTGATCAATTTGGTGCGTGGGATTTAGGTTCACGCCCCGAACTTGAAGTGCTTAAAGAAATTAACTTGCACGGGGTCTCAATTGTTGAAATCACTAAAGGGCCTCGCGGCTGGAATTATCGACTTGATTCTCCATTAAACCGTCGTCTAACGGCACAAACTCCGATGCCTGTTACTGGGCCCGCAGCTGAACTGAAAAATATCCAGGCGTTAATGGTGACGGCCTTTGATCCAAAGGGCGAAACGGTCCGAGGTACGTTGAATAATTGCGGCCATGGGAAAACGCCTTGGGGCACCTATCTGACCTGTGAAGAAAACTGGGCTAAATATTTTCAGATCACTGACGCAACGCAGCCGCTTGGCGCACAGTCGCAGACTTCG
This sequence comes from uncultured beta proteobacterium, assembly GCA_903924715.1. Taxonomy (GTDB): domain Bacteria; phylum Pseudomonadota; class Gammaproteobacteria; order Burkholderiales; family Burkholderiaceae_B; genus Zwartia. Next base: position 3,400 of record CAIYCP010000632.1, on the reverse strand, counting down.
CTTAAACGTTATGGCGTGGTGAGTACGCCACTTGATCCAAAAAGTAAAAAAGCGCCGAGTCAGGGCTGGCACACGGTATCGTCGACGGATGATCGTTTTACCCGCTGGAATCTCGCTGCGCTTGGCGCGTCAGCTACTCAAGATTTTAGAAATGAAGCCAATACCTTCGGCTTCATTGTTGAGATTGATCCCGTGACGCGCAATGCTGTTGCGTCCAAGCGTGTTGCGCTCGGACGCTTTGCGCACGAAGCAGCGGTCTGTGGTGTCGCCAAAGTCGGCGAGCCGCTCGCGTTTTATATGGGATGTGATGGTCGCAACGAATACATCTATAAATTTGTCAGTACAGCGCTATGGAGTCCTCAAGATGTCGGTGGCGGGATGGCCGCTGGAGACAAGTATCTGAATGAAGGTAAATTGTTTGTTGCACGATTTAACGCAGACGGAACTGGGCAATGGCTTGAATTGACATTGGCCGATCCAAAGATTGCCTCGTTTAGCCAATATGCGTTTGCCAATCAAGCTGAGGTGTTGGTCAACGCTAGACTTGCTGCGGATGCTCTTGGCGCTACGCCGATGGATCGTCCTGAATGGGGCGCTGTGAATCCCAAAAATGGTGAAATTTATTTCGCACTAACCAACAGTGACGCGGCCAATCGCAACCCCGCAAAGCTTAATGCAGCCAACCCACGTGCCTACAGCGATGTTGATGGTAAAAAGATGTCGGGAAATCCAAACGGACACATCATTCGCTTTCATGAACAAGGCGAACGTTCAAACGCCTTGCGGTTTCAGTGGGATATCTTTTTGTTTGGGGCTGAAGAGGATCAGGGCGAGGCCAATCTTTCTGGCTTGATCGCAGCGAATTCTTTCTCGTCGCCCGATGGGTTGTGGTTTAGCAAGGCAACTGGTATTTGCTGGATTCAGACCGATGATGGCGCGATGACCGACGAAACCAATTGCATGATGCTTGCAGCGATTCCAGGTCAGGTTGGTGATGGCGGTAAAGTGACCGTCAGCAACAAGATGGCGGTTTCAGGCCAAGAGCAGACCGGCCAGCAAGAGACCTTTATTGGTGCGGCGTTAGGCGAGGCGAAGCTCAGACGGTTTTTGGTTGCCCCGAAGGGTGCTGAGGTCACGGGCGTGACCGAAACCGCTGATGGTAAAACCTTGTTCGTGAATATCCAGCATCCCGGTGAGCTCACTGCTGCGTTAGGTGATGGCGCTGATTTCAGTTTGCAGAGTTCTTGGCCAGGCAATATGGGCTATGGCGTATCAGGTCGGCCTCGCTCGGCCACCATCATGATTACCAAAGATGATGGCGGTGTCGTAGGTCTGTAGGTTTGGGCTTTACCAGATAGCCAATGGCATTAGTGATACTATATTATCAATAATAATATCGTAGTATCGATCGATGCCAAAGGCTCAAAACGCTTCTGTACTGAAACACGGCTTTTGCCAAAGGGCGACGAGTCGGGCGTTGGCATGTCTGGCGTTAGTGGCGTTGCTCGCATTCCAGGCCAGTATGGTGTGGCATGGTCTAGAGCATATTGCCAAAGTTTCGGGCAAGGCGAATGATTCGATCGTTGCGCTGAATGCCGAGCAAACGCAACCTGCTTCGACTGCGTGTTTTAAATGCTTAGAAGATGTTGCACATGGCGTTGGTTTAATTTCTGAGCCAGTTCAGCTTTTCGCGTCACTCAAGTTCGCTCTGCTCGAAGGCGCTCTTCCACTCTGCCATTTTGCGACTCCTGTATCGCTGGCAAACCAACGCGGGCCGCCCCTCTCCTTAAGTTAACACTGCATCGCAACGCGTGATCGCGTTCCCTTCGTGTTTGGTTTAAGGATATCAAGATGTTCAATCTTCATTATGCTGCACGCGCTTGTGTGGCACTCGTTTCCGTTGTGACGTTTGCGCTGACCGCACCTGTATGTGCCCAAGTCGCTTCTGCGCCTGTCACTGCCGCTGACCTAGCCAAGCTTCAAGAGAGTATTCAGAGCATGCGCCAGTCGTACGAAGCGCGTATCAACGCGCTCGAACAAAAAATCAATACCTTACAACAGCAAAATGCGCAGATCGCACGGCAGCCTGCCGCAGCGACGGCTGCAGCTCCGGCAACCGCCGTTGCGCCAACGCCAAGCGTGGCATCGTCGGGTGCGGCCGCAAGTGTTGCTCCGGCGAGCGTTGCTGCTCAAGCGCCGGCTCCGGATCTAGGGCGCAACCCGCCTTCATCGTTAGGTCGAGGTATTGTTCTGCCTAAGATCGGACCGATTACCCCCGAGATCTCGTTGATCCTGGATGGTAAGTACTCCGCTCAAAGCCAAAATCCAGAGTCCGTAGGACGCGGTTTTATTCCTTCCGGTACCAAAAATATTCCGCGTGGTTTTTCGTTGGGCGAAACTGAGCTCGCGCTGGCTGGTACGGTTGATAACCTTTTTCGTGCAGAAGCGCGCTTAGTGCTCTCGCAAAATGGCCAAGATTTTAGTGCGGCGATGGAAGAAGCTTTTTTTGAAACGCTTGGGATGCCTGCTGGGTTAAAAATCAAAGGCGGTAAATTCTTTTCAAATGTCGGTTATCTCAATAATAAACATCCGCACGAATGGGACTTCGTTGATTTGCCGCTCGTCTATCAAGCATTTTTTGGGGGGCAACTCAATAACGCGGGCGCTCAGTTTTCGTGGGTCGCGCCAATTGATACGCTATATCTAAAGCTCGGCGGCGAAGTGGGGCAAGGCATGTCCTATCCCAATGGTAATAATTACAACGAGAACAAACCTAGGCTTGGAACGGTGTTTGCAAAACTCGGGGGTGATATCGGGATTGAGTCCTCCTGGTTGGGTGGTCTGTCGTACGTCACTGCTAGTACGGGTGATCGACCAAGGCTTTCGGCACTGAATGAAACGGATACGTTCGACTTCACGGGTTCGACAAACGTACTGATTGCTGACTTCGTTTACAAGTGGGCGCCTAACGGTAATGCGAACCGTCAAAATTTTAAACTTCAGGGCGAGGCGTTTTGGAATACTCAAAAAGGTTCGGCCACGATCACCAGTCCAAGTGCCTATGGCTCATGCGCGACACCGTGCTTGGGTAATGCGTATACCAACACTCAAAGTGGTTTTTACGTGCAAGCCATTTATCAGTTCATGCCAAATTGGCGTTTAGGGTATCGTTTTGATCAGCTCTATGGCGGTAATTCAGCATACGGCTTTAGTGCAGGGGCGCTGACCGGAACAGCGCTCGAATCCTACAATCCAATGCGAAACACGGTCATGCTTGACTGGGCAAATTCTGAATACTCAATGTTCAGATTGCAACTGGCGCAAGACACAACCTATGGGCCTGGCAAAACCAATAATCAACTCTTTTTGCAATATGTCATGAGCTTGGGTGCACACGGTG
>CAIYCP010000631.1 GCA_903924715.1 uncultured beta proteobacterium | reverse complement strand
GCTGAGGCACATCCTTGCGGCTTTAAGTGGGTGGTCAAAGCCAAAGCACAGCGCGGCGCTAAGCTCGTTGTGGTGGATCCGCGCTTTACGCGTTCGGCAGCTGTGGCCGACTACTACGCGCCGATTCGCGTCGGTGCTGATATTGCCTTTTTGGGCGGTGTGATCAATTACCTGTTGGCCAACGACAAGATTCATCACGAGTACGTCAAGAACTATACAAACTCGGCCTTCTTGATCAACCCAGATTATGGGTTTAAAGATGGCTTGTTTACAGGCTATGACGAGGCCAAGCGTTCGTATGCCAAAGGCACTTGGACCTATCAAATGGAAGACGGCTTTGCCAAGGTTGATTCAACTTTGCAAGATCCGAATTGCGTCTTCCAATTGATGAAGAAGCATTACGCGCGGTATACGCCCGAGTTGGTGAGTAGCGTGACGGGTACGCCTCAAGACCAATTCTTGAAAGTCTGCGAGATGATTGCCGCAACCTCTGTCGGCAACAAGACCATGACGATCTTGTACGCGTTGGGCTGGACGCAGCACTCGGTTGGCTCTGAAAATATTCGCACCATGGCAATGATTCAGTTGCTATTGGGCAATATGGGCATGGCCGGCGGTGGCGTCAACGCTTTGCGTGGTCACGCCAACGTGCAGGGTATTACTGACCAGTGCTTGTATTCAGAAGTGTTGCCTGGGTATTTGTCTTCACCCGCTGATGCAGATAAAACCTACGAGGAATACAAAGCTGCGCGCACGCCCAAGGCCTTGCGCCCTGGGCAGATGAATTTTCCGCAAAACTTTCCGAAGTGGTTCAACAGCTTGATGAAAGCTTGGTATGGCGAACATGCCACAACCGAGACGAATTTTGCTTACGACTACTTGCCTAAGCGTGATGCGCCTTACGACATCATGCAAATTTTTGACAATATGCATCATGGCAAGATGTCGGGCTTTATTTCGTCTGGCTTTAACCCGTTAGCGGCAATTGCCAACAAACACAAGATCAGCGCAGCGCTGTCTAAACTAAAGTATCTTGTGATTGTTGATCCGCTCTCGACCGAAACCAGTGAGTTCTGGAAAAACTACGGCGAATTTAACAACGTCGATGCAAGCAAAATTCAGACTGAAGTGTTTCGTTTGCCAGGCACCTGTTTTGCCGAACAAGATGGTTCGTTCACCAATTCAAGTCGTGTGATTCAATGGCACTGGAAAGCGGCGGATGGCCCTGGCGAGTCAAAGTCTGATCAAGAGATTATGGCGGCCCTGTTTACGCGCCTGCGCGATATGTACAAGAAAGAGGGTGGTGCCTATCCAGATCCGATTTTGAATCTAACCTGGAACTACACCGATCCGCTGAACCCGGATGCGGGTGAAATCACCAAAGAAATTAGTGGTAAAGCTTTGGTTGATTTGAAAGACGCTGCTGGGACAGTGCTGGTGCCCGCCGGTGAACAGCTAGCTGGCTTTGCACAGTTGGTGGATAACGGCGGCACCTCTTGCGGGAACTGGATTTACTCTGGGATGTGGAACAAGGCCGGCAACTTGACCGCGCGCCGCGATCCAACAGACGCATCCGAAAACGGGATTGGTCAAAGCTTGAATTGGGGCTTTGCGTGGCCAGCCAATCGGCGCATTTTGTATAACCGTGCGTCGGCGGATATGAATGGCAAGCCTTGGGACGAATCACGTACTGTGCTGAAATGGATGGGCGACAGATGGGGTGGTAGTGATGTGCCTGATATGCGTCCAAACGCCAAGCCTGAAGAAAATGTCATGCCGTTTATCATGACGCAAGAAGGCGTGGGTCGGTTGTTTGCACCTCAGATGGCAGAGGGTCCGTTTCCAGAGCACTACGAGCCGTTCGAGACGCCGCTAGGTCGCAATCCGATGCATCCTAATAACCCGAAGGCAACGTCGAACCCTGCAGCTCGCGTCTACAAGGGCGACATGGAGGTCTTTGGAACTCGGAAAGATTATCCGTTTGCCGCGACGACGTATCGTTTGGTTGAGCACTTTCACTATTGGTCAAAACACTCGGATTTGAACGCCATCGTGCAACCAGAAATGTTTGTTGAGATTAGCCAAGAGCTGGCCAAGATGCGCGGCATCGCCTCGGGCGATCGCGTGAAGGTGAGCTCTGCTCGCGGACACGTGCATGCGAAAGCGATGGTGACGATGCGCTTAAAAGGCATGAAGGTCGATGGCCAGACGATTTATCACGTTGGCATACCGATTCACTTCGGCTTTAAAGGCTTGACCAAACCCGCACAGCTTGCGAACTCGCTGACGCCCTATGTGGCCGATGCCAACTCTCAAACGCCAGAGTTCAAGGCGTTCTTGGTCAACATTGAGAAAGCATAAGGGGATACGACATGGCAACTCAAGCACTTCACGTCGTCGCCCAGTCTGCTACGACCATGACTCCACCCGCTGCGGCGGCCAAGACAGTTCATGTCGCCAAGCTGATCGATATTTCGAGCTGCATTGGCTGCAAGGCCTGTCAGGTTGCGTGTATGGAGTGGAACGAAACCCGTCCTGCTGTCGGTGACACCGATGGCACGTATAACAATCCGGTTGAGCTCGGTGCGAATGCCTGGACGGTCATGAAGTTTAACGAAATCGAAAACGCCCAAGGCGGTATCGACTGGTTGATTCGCAAAGACGGCTGTATGCATTGCGAAGATCCAGGCTGCCTGAAGGCGTGCCCGAGCCCAGGTGCGATTGTCAAGCTCGACAATGGTATTGTCGATTTCAACTCTGACAAATGTATTGGTTGCGGCTATTGCGTCGCAGGTTGCCCGTTCGATGTGCCAAAGATTTCGCAAACGACTAACAAGGCCACCAAGTGCACCTTGTGTTCGGATCGCGTATCGGTTGGCAATGAACCAGCCTGCGTGAAAGCCTGCCCAACTCAAGCTTTGACCTTTGGCCCGAAAGATGACCGTATCAAATACGCCAACGAACGGATCAAAGATTTGAACGGTCGCGGCTATGACAAGGCGTCTTTGTATAACCCGCAAGGTGTGGGTGGCACGCACGTGATGTATGTGCTGCCGCATGGCGACAAGCCAACCGCTTACAACGGCTTGCCGGCTGATCCAAAGATCTCGTCAACGGTTGGGCTCTGGAAAGGCATCATGAAACCGATTGCGTTGTTGACCATGGCGGCAACCGTGTTTGCTGGCGTGATTCACTACGCGATCAAGGGCCCGGATACGGTCGATGAAGATCATGATGACTCGAAAAAGTCTTAAGGAGATGAACCATGTCTAATCAACAAGAAGGAATAGTGCGGTACAAGGGCTCAGAGCGTTTGAATCATTGGCTGATCGCGATTCTGTTTGTGTTGGCAGCGCTGGGCGGCTTGGCAATGTTTCACCCATCAATGTTCTTTCTGTCAGGTTTGTTTGGTGGTGGTTCACTGACTAGGGTGCTGCATCCGTTTATCGGTTCGGCCATGTTTGTGTTGTTCGTGCTGATTTTTTTCAAATTTTGGCACCACAACGTTCTCACGGCGAATGACCGAAAGTGGCTGGGTCAGATTGACGACGTGTTAAATAAAAAACATGATCGCTTGCCTGAAGTGGGTCGTTATAACGGTGGGCAAAAAGCCGCTTTCTGGGTGATGGTCTTGACCATGATCTTGTTGGTGGTGTCGGGCTTGGCGTTTTGGCGGCCTTACTTCTCACATTACTTTTCAGTCGATGTGACCCGTGTTGCAGCCTTAGTGCACGCGGTGTCGGCTTGGGTCTTGATCTTGACGATCATTACCCATGTTTATGCAGCGCTGTGGGTCAAGGGCACGATTGGTGCGATGTGGACCGGTGTGGTCAGCCGCGCCTGGGCACGCAAGCATCACCCGGGCTGGTTTAAGGAAGTGACCGGCGGCAAATAACGCGTTTGGTTGTTTGTTGAGCAGGCAGCACAAGGGGAAGACTGATATTCTTCCCCTTGTGCGTTTAAGGAAGATAGCAACATGAGCGTTAAAGCGGTCAAACTAATACAACCTGGCGAAATTCAAGGTATGCCCGACGACGACACCCCCTTGCTGGTGGTGGTCGAGGCCGGTGAGATGTTTCGTGCGCGTGCCGCACGCATGCAGGTGCTGGCAGCCCAGCAAAGCGATTCGCCTTGGTTAGCATTTTGTGCGCAACTGATGCAGGCGCAAGTCGATTGTTTAAGCCGCGTGCAAGCGCAACCGATTGACGAAAATGTTGTACGTGAATCGTTTATTCATAAATTGCCCCCATTTTCTATTACAACCTGGTTGCCCGAGGCGCAGTGGGTGATCGTATTTAAAGCGTTGGCCGAGGCTCTAGAGGCACAGACCTTAGCGCCAGGCGTACGTGGTGCCCTTGAGCGGGTGAAACAGACGGCGTTGGCCGATCAAATACGTCAGGCCAAAGCTTTGCTTGCGGCTGAAGACGCTGCCTTACCCGCTGATGCAGTGCCCTTCATTGGCGCGACCTTGCAGTTGTTATGGTCGATTCAGGCAAAGTCCGTATCTGCCTTTGTTGAGCTGCACAAAGGTGAGAGCGGCTTATGTCCGGTGTGCGGCTCACATCCTGTGGCCAGCGTCGTTCGGATCGGTGAGCGCGACTTGCATCGTTATATGATTTGTTCGTTGTGTGCCTCAGAATGGTATGCGCCCCGCGCCCGGTGTACGAATTGCGAGACGCCCAAAGAGGTTGGGATGCTCGGCGATACGCGCGAAAGCGCATTGCAGGGCGAGTGTTGTGAAGAGTGTCGCGGCTATTTGAAGTTGATGTTTCAGGCCAAAGAGCCGTCGCTAGATGCCGTGGCCGATGACCTGGCGTCAATCAGTTTAGACTTGGCCTTGTCCGCAGAAGGCTTTTCTCGAACCGGCCGCAATTTATTTTTTACAGTTGGTCAAACTCCCGCCACCACATAGGTCAGTCAACCTTCATGAACAATCCAACCGTGGCGCGTGCGCCCGTGTCAGAATGGCTCTCTCAACTTCCTTCGGTCGATAAGATCTTACTGTTAGATCGCGCTCAAGAGTGGCTTGAGGAGTATGGGCGAGACGAAGTACTGCGCGTCACTCGGTCAACGTTGTCGCTGTTGCGCCAAGCGTTGGTCGAGCAAAAACGCGTGACGGCACCCGAACTTGAGACATTGCTTGACGAGATTGCGGCAACACTCAAAACGCGTGCGACACCCAATTTACGCCGCGTACTAAATCTGACCGGAACCGTACTACATACCAATCTTGGGCGTGCTGTGATGCCCCCTGAGGTGATTGAGGCTATGGCCAGTGCGGCGGCTGAGCCCTGTGCACTTGAGTACGATTTAGGACAGGGTAAGCGCGGCGATCGAGACGAGCTTGTCGAAGAGTTGCTGTGCGAATTGACAGGCGCTGAGGCCGCTACGGTTGTCAATAACAATGCCGCGGCAGTGTTTTTATTACTGAACGCCTTATCAAACCGAAAAGAGACGATTGTGTCGCGCGGTGAGTTGATCGAGATCGGTGGGGCTTTTCGCATACCCGATATCATGAAGCGTGCGGGCGCAAAGCTCGTTGAAGTTGGAACAACCAATCGCACGCATGCGAAAGATTTTGTTGAGGTAATTGGTGTAAAAACTGCGCTGCTGATGAAAGTGCACACCAGTAATTATGTTGTGCAAGGGTTTACCGCTGAAGTCCCTGAGGTTGAACTTGCCAAGATCGCGCACCAGCATCAACTGCCGTTTGTGGTCGACTTAGGCTCTGGGACCTTGCTTGATCTAGCGCGTTATGGTTTGCCTAGCGAACCGACCCCTCGGCAAGCGATCGAGATGGGTGCAGACCTGGTGACCTTTAGTTGTGACAAACTGTTGGGCGGGCCACAGGCGGGTATTTTGGTGGGTCGTCGTGCGCTGATCCAAAAAATAAAAAAGAATCCGCTTAAGCGTGTGTTGCGTGTGGGCAAGGTCACGCTTGCAGGCCTTGAAGCGGTGTTGCGACTTTATCGCAATCCAGATACTTTGCCGCAACGGTTGTCCGTTCTGCAACTCTTGACGCGTCCACAAGCGGATATGCAAGCCCAAGCCGAGCGCTTGCTGCCTCGTATCCAAAACGCAATCACACAATGTGGATTGTTGTTGAGTACGCACCCAGTCAAATCGCAGATCGGTTCAGGTTCTTTACCCGTTGAACGCTTACCTTCGGTGGCCTTGGCGATCGAACCGACTACGCGGTTGACTGAAAAGAATGTACTTCGACTTGAGCGCTTGTTACGGGCCTCGGCAACGGCCATTGTTGGTCGTATTTCAGACAAGATGCTCTTGCTAGATCTACGCTGTTTGACACAAGACAAAGAAGAAATTTTTGTTACAGCGCTGTTGGCAGCGGCCAGTCAGGTTGTGTCAGTGCGATGATTATTGGTACGGCAGGGCATATCGATCATGGGAAGACTTCTCTGATCAAAGCGCTGACGGGGATCGATGCTGATCGACTGCCCGAAGAAAAGGCGCGCGGCATGACCATTGATCTGGGTTTTGCCTATGTGCCCAATGGGGCGAATGACGTGATCGGTTTTGTCGATGTCCCAGGTCATGAAAAATTTGTGCACACCATGGCCGCCGGTGCAGTCGGCATGGATCATGGGCTATTGGTGGTAGCTGCCGATGACGGCATCATGCCGCAGACGCGCGAACATTTACGAATCCTGGATTTGCTTGGCGTTGCGGGCTTGACCGTTGCAATCAGCAAGGCCGATATGGTCGACGTGTCGCGTGCAGAGCAAGTGTGTGCCGAGGTGTTGAACTACATTGAGCAGACGCGCTTTGGTCGTGTCACGGGTCACGTGATCTCTGCGCGCCAAGGTACCGGTGTTCAAGAATTGAAACGCGCGCTTTTTGAGTTGGCGGCTGAGCAGCCACGTGAGCGCGGTGCCTATTTTCGTTTGGCGATTGATCGCGTCTTTATTGTGAAAGGAATTGGGGTGGCAGTGACCGGCGCGGTCATCGCCGGCCGTGTACAAGTAGGTGATCGGGTCAAACTCGCCAGTTCGGGTCTTGAAGCGCGCGTGCGGTCAATTCATGCGCAAAACCAGGTCTCTGAGGTTGCTCAGCTTGGACAGCGTTGTGGCTTGGTCCTGACCGGCGTTGAGCTGAGTCAAGTTCAACGTGGTGATTGGTTGTTGGCGCCTCAACTCACGATACAGACACAGCGCATTGATTGTGTCTTGAAAGCACCGAACGATGTTGAACGTGCAATTAAAGATGGCGAGCGGGTGCTGCTACACCATGGCTGCGAGCGCGTAGGTGCGCGCATTATTTTTCTGGATAAAACTGAATTGCTCAATGGGCAAGAGGTCTTTGCTCAGTGCGTCCTCGAGCGTCCCTTACCATTTTGTTGGCATGATCGTTTGGTCTTGCGTGATGGCAGCGGACGTGTGACGCTAGCCGGTGCGTTAGTGCTGGATATTTCGCCACCGGTGCGTGCGCGCAAAACGCCTGAACGGCTTGATAATTTACGTGCGCTTTGCCTAGGGTCGGCCGGTGAGGTGCTTGAGTCGTTATTGCGTAGTTCGTTGGTGCCAGTCGAACTCGATCATTGGGCGATTGCCATGAATAGAGAGGCGATGCTCTTGCGCGAGCGCTTAAATGAGACCATTGCGGTTAAGTTGCAAGTCGCCCAGCGAGAAGTTGTGCTTGGTACACCCGCCCAAAACGCACTTTTTGAACGTGTTCAAACAGCATTAAAAAAATTTCATGTATCTGATCCCGATGAGCCTGGCGTGGCGCTCGAACGCTTGAGGCGCATGGCAGTTCCATTTTTAGAAACGCCAATCTTTAAAGAATGGGCGCTACAGCTGATTGAGAAAGGTGTCATTTCTTTGACCGGTAGCTTCGTGCACCTGCCG
>CAIYCP010000630.1 GCA_903924715.1 uncultured beta proteobacterium | reverse complement strand
CGTCGATGAAGTCTACAAGTCTGCCATTTTGGCCGCCCGTGCGATGGTCGAAAACGATCCGGCTTACAGTAAAGTCACCGCTCGTCTGTTGCTTCACACGATCCGCAAAGAAGTGCTCGATGAAGAAGTCGCCCAAGAAGAGATGAATACTCGCTACGCGACCTATTTCCCAACGTTCATCAAACGCGGCGTCGAAGGCGGGTTACTGAACCCAGACCTCTCGCGTTTTGATTTGCCACGTCTGGCAGCGGCGCTGGATGCCAGCCGCGACCTGCAGTTTGATTACCTGGGCCTACAAACTTTGTATGACCGCTATTTCTTACACCTGCGCGGCCAACGCATTGAGCTACCCCAAGTGTTCTTCATGCGCGTCGCCATGGGCTTGGCCATTGCCGAGATTGATCGCGAAGCGCGTGCCATCGAGTTCTATCAGATCCTGTCGTCGTTTGACTTCATGAGCTCAACGCCCACGCTCTTTAACGCCGGTACCCTGCACTCACAACTCTCGTCTTGCTACCTGACAACCGTGTCAGACAACCTTGACGGCATCTACGAGGCCATCAAAGAAAACGCATTGCTAGCAAAATACGCTGGCGGTCTGGGCAATGACTGGACTCCCGTTCGCGCCATGCGCAGCCACATCAAGGGCACTAACGGTGAAAGCCAGGGCGTTGTTCCGTTCTTGAAAGTCGTCAACGACACTGCCGTGGCCGTCAATCAGGGTGGCAAGCGTAAGGGCGCAGTCTGCTGCTACCTCGAGACGTGGCACTTAGACATCGAAGAGTTTCTCGATCTGCGCAAAAATACAGGCGACGAGCGTCGTCGCACCCACGATATGAACACCGCGAACTGGATCCCTGATCTGTTCATGAAGCGCGTGCTCGAAAATGGAAGCTGGACGCTGTTTTCACCGTCAGACTGCCCAGACCTGCATGACAAAGTTGGCTCGGCGTTCGAAAAAGCCTACGTTGGCTACGAAGAGAAGGCGGCACGCGGCGATTTGCCGCTGCACAAGACGATGCCTGCGACAAGCCTGTGGCGCAAAATGCTCTCGATGCTGTTTGAAACCGGCCACCCCTGGATCACGTTCAAAGACCCTTGCAATATTCGCTCGCCACAACAACATGTTGGCGTCGTACACAGCTCAAACCTCTGCACCGAGATCACGCTAAACACCAACGACTCTGAAATCGCGGTATGCAACCTGGGCTCAGTCAACTTGCTGGCGCACCTGAAGCACAACGCTGACGGCACCCAGTCGCTCGATCAAGACAAACTGCAACGCACCATTAAGATTGCGATGCGCATGCTCGACAACGTCATCGACATCAACTATTACGCTGTTGCTAAAGCGCGCAATTCAAACGTGCGCCATCGCCCTGTCGGCTTAGGCATTATGGGTTTCCAAGATTGTTTGCACGCGATGCGTGTGCCTTACGCCACACAAGCCGCAATCGAGTTCGCAGATCGCTCAATGGAAACCGTTTGTTATTACGCCTACAGCGCCTCAAGCGAACTCGCTGAAGAACGTGGCCGCTATGCGAGCTTTGATGGTTCGTTGTGGTCGCGCGGCATCTTGCCTCATGACTCAATTGCACTGCTGCGCGAACATCGCGGTGGCTATGTTGAAGTTGATGAATCAACAACGCTTGATTGGGATTCGTTGCGCGCACGCATCAAAACACACGGCATGCGTAACTCTAATTGCGTTGCAATTGCCCCAACCGCAACAATATCGAATATTATTGGCGTGTCTGCATGTATAGAACCAACATATCAAAACTTGTACGTTAAATCGAACCTCTCCGGCGAGTTTACTGTGGTCAACGAACATCTTGTTCGTGACCTCAAGAAACTGGGCCTCTGGGATGAAGTGATGGTCGCCGACTTGAAGTACTTCGACGGCAGCTTGTCCCGCATCGATCGCGTTCCGGCCGAGTTGCGCGCCCTATACGCCACCGCATTTGAAGTTGAGCCCACCTGGATTGTTGAGTGCGCGGCACGTCGCCAAAAATGGATCGATCAAGCGCAATCTCTAAATATCTATATGGCTGGCGCATCTGGCAAAAAACTTGATGACACCTATAAGCTTGCTTGGTTGCGCGGTTTAAAAACCACGTATTACCTGCGTACGCTTGGTGCGACCAGTGCTGAAAAATCAACAGGTCGAGGCGGCGAGCTCAATGCGGTCAACGCAGCGGGCGCCGGCTCAACCAGTGGTACGTTTGCGGCGGCAGCGCCACAGGCAATGCCCGAGCCCGAAATTTTGGGCGCGGCCTGCACCATGAGACCCGGCGACCCGGGTTTTGAAGAGTGCGAAGCCTGCCAATAACGCGACCGAGAAAAAATAATGCTGACCTGGAACGATGAACCCTCTACTCAACCTGCACCCCCAGCGGGCGCAGGCTTGATGCCACAAGCCTTGGCGCAAGCCATGGCAGCCTCGTTGCCCTCGCGCGCCGCTAGCGGCGTATTTGGTGACTCTGCCTTACCAACACCTGGCCTAAAAGAATCACCAGTGGTCGCTAGCGCGGCCACCCGTGTGAACGCGGCTGACAAACGCATCATCAATGGCCAAACCGATGTCAATCAACTGGTTCCCTTTAAATACAAATGGGCCTGGGAAAAATACATCGCCACTTGCGCCAACCATTGGATGCCTCAAGAGATCAACATGTCTCGCGACATCGCTCTCTGGAAAAACCCAACGGGCCTAACCGAAGACGAACGCCGCATCATTAAACGCAACCTCGGTTTTTTTGTAACGGCCGACTCATTGGCTGCCAACAATATCGTGCTGGGCACCTATCGCCACATCACGGCACCTGAATGCCGTCAGTTTTTGCTACGCCAAGCCTTTGAAGAGGCCATTCATACTCACGCCTATCAATATATTGTTGAAAGTCTTGACCTGGATGAGTCAGAAATCTTCAACGCCTATAACGAAGTGCCTTCAATTCGAGCCAAAGATCAGTTTCTGATCCCGTTTATCGATGCGATTGCAGATCCGCACTTTAAAACTGGCACGCTCGAGAATGATCAAACGCTACTGAAGTCGCTGATCGTTTTTGCCTGCCTGATGGAAGGCCTATTCTTTTATGTCGGCTTTACGCAAATTCTTGCGTTAGGTCGTCAGAACAAGATGACGGGTGCGGCTGAACAATACATGTATATTTTGCGTGACGAGTCGATGCACTGCAATTTTGGCATCGACCTCATCAACACGATCAAACTTGAAAATCCACAGCTCTGGACACCCGCGTTTCGCGAAGAAATTCGTGCGCTGTTCGCCAAAGCGGTCGACCTTGAATACGCCTACGCCGAAGACACCATGCCTCGGGGCGTTTTGGGGCTCAATGCCCCAATGTTCAAGTCATATCTCAGATTTATTGCTAACCGTCGTTGCCAACAGATCGGCATTGAACCGCTATTCGCGCAAGAAGAGAACCCCTTCCCGTGGATGGCCGAGATGATTGATCTAAAGAAAGAACGCAACTTCTTTGAAACACGTGTCATTGAATACCAGACTGG
>CAIYCP010000629.1 GCA_903924715.1 uncultured beta proteobacterium | reverse complement strand
CTCGATCGCGCGATGAATCGGTGCTGCCCCGCGCCAACGGGGCAGTAGCGAGGCATGGATGTTGAGGCAGCCAAGGCGCGGCGTGTTCAACACCCAGGGCGGCAAGAGCAAGCCGTAGGCCGCGACGACCAAGACATCGAGCTGAGCCTGCTCGAGCACGCTGCGCGCGCTGTTTGCGTCGTCGGGATATTTGCCGTCTAAGCGTAAGCTGTGCGGTTGTGCGATCAGGATCCCGTGCTCTAGGGCGTATTGCTTGACGGCACTGGGTGTTAGCTTGAGCCCGCGACCTGAGGGGCGATCGGGTTGAGTCAACACCAAGGGCAACTCAAACCCTGCAGCCAAAATTGCTTGCAACGCAAGCCGCGAAAACTCAGGCGTACCGGCGAATCCCACCCTTAAAGGGCGGGCGCTTGTTGTCGCGTTCGAGGGTACTGTAACGGGCATGGTTATCGCGGCAACATATTGGGTTAAATCTTCTCAGCCCATAAGTCGTATTCGTCCGACTCAGTGACGCGCACGCGCACGAGGTCACCCGGTTTGAGTGGCACGGCGCTATCCACAAACACGCTGCCATCGATCTCGGGTGCATCGGCGCTAGAGCGACCCACGGCACCTTCTTCATCGACTTCATCGATCAGCACGTCGAGCTCTTTGCCTACTTTGCGTGCGAGGCGTTCAGTTGAAATTGCTTGTTGATGGGCCATAAAACGGTCGTAACGCTCTTGCTTGACTTCATCAGGTACTGCACCCTCAAGGGCGTTCGCGGACGCACCCTCGACCGGTGAATATTGAAAACAACCCACGCGGTCAAGTTGCGCTTCTGACATCCAGTCGAGCAAGTATTGAAATTCGCTTTCGGTTTCGCCTGGAAACCCAACGATAAAGGTTGAGCGCAAGGTAATGTCGGGGCATTGTTCGCGCCAGCGATGGATACGCGCCATCGTACGGTCTTCGAAGGCCGGGCGCTTCATGGCCTTCAGAATGCGTGGACTCGCGTGTTGAAACGGGATGTCGAGGTAAGGCAAAATTTTGCCCTCGGCCATGAGCGGAATGACTTCGTCGACATTTGGATAGGGATACACATAATGCAGGCGAACCCAAATATCTAGCTCGGATAACGCCGAGCAAAGTTCGGTCATACGTGTTTTAACTGGACGACCGTTCCAGAAGCCACTGCGGTATTTAATGTCAACGCCATAGGCACTGGTATCTTGCGAAATGACTAAAAGCTCTTTGACCCCCGCGCGCGCTAACCGTTGCGCTTCATCAAGCACATCACCGACTGGACGACTGACGAGATCGCCGCGCATTGAGGGAATAATGCAAAAACTACAGCGATGATTACAGCCTTCAGAAATCTTGAGGTACGCGTAATGGCGTGGCGTGAGCTTGATGCCTTGTGGGGGCACCAGATCGGTAAAGGGGTCGTGCAAGGGATTTGGTGGCGCCGCTTCGTGTACCGCACGCACGACTTGCTCGTATTGCTGGGGGCCAGTGACTGCTAGCACGCTAGGGTGTACCGCGCGAATCACCGACTCGTCGACACCCATACAGCCTGTCACAATCACGCGACCGTTTTCAGCGATCGCTTCGCCGATCGCATCTAAAGACTCGGCCTTGGCGCTATCGATAAAGCCGCAGGTATTGACGACCACCACATCGGCGTTGTTGTAATCAGGAACAATCAGATAGCCCTCGGTACGCAGTTGCGTAAGGATGCGCTCTGAGTCAACGAGCGCTTTAGGACAACCGAGACTCACAAAACCGACTTTTGGGGAAGACATGACGTACCACCTGGCAGGCCGCAGCCCACATGAAAGAGAGGCAGATTTTACCTTCGATCGACGCTAGCCCCTACAATCTACTTATGACACAAGCTGCTCCCGCATTATCCGATAGCCTATTGGCCACCGCCCGCGCCCTCGGCGCCGTTGAAAACGGCCAGTCTTTGACCGACGCCTTGCTCGAGGTTCAGCCCGATTTACGCCCTTCGGCGCAGGCCCTGAGCTTTTATGCCATGCGTCATTGGGGGCAGGCCATGGCGTTGCGTAGGTTGCTACTAGACCGCGTTCCACAAAACCCTACAGTTTATGCATTGCTTGGGTTGAGCCTGCTGTTACTAGAGGTGGCCTTGAGCGAACCTGTTGAGCGTGACCCGGCAGCCCCGACCTATACCGCGCATACTTTGGTGGATCAGGCGGTGCAGTCGACTCAGGGCCAGCGGGACACCTTAAATTTTAAAGGGTTGGTGAACGCCGTTTTGCGCCGGTTTCAGCGTGAGCGTGCGGCCTTGCTTGCACAACTGGCACAAGATCTTGAGGCGCAGTACAACCATCCAAAGTGGTGGATTGAGGCCTTGCAAAAAGCCTACCCCCAAGACTGGCAGCGCTTGCTTCAGACCGCGAATGTGCATCCGCCCCTGACGCTTAGGGTGAATGTGCGGGCGACAACGCGCGAAGCGGTCGAGCAGGCTTTTGCTGCACAAGGAATTACTGCGACGGCGTTTGGCACTGCGGGCCTCGTGCTCGAGGTGCCACGCCCGATCGCCTCGCTCCCTGGGTATTCGCAAGGCTGGTGGTCGGTGCAAGACGCCGGCGCACAGTTTGCCGCGCCCTTGCTCGAGCTAAAAGATGGCATGCGTGTCCTGGATGCATGCGCTGCGCCTGGCGGCAAAACGGCCCACATGCTCGAGCTCGCCAAAATCAAATTGACGGCGCTCGATATTGACAACGCCCGAATGGGCCGTGTTGAGCAAAACCTTGAACGGTTGGGTTTGCTCAATGATGAGGTTGAGTTGATTGCCGAAAGTGCTATGCGTGCCCATACGTGGTGGGATGGCAAGCCGTTCGATGTTGTGCTTGCCGACGTTCCCTGTACGGCCTCGGGCATTGTGCGTCGCCATCCTGACATACGCTGGTTACGTCGCGCGACCGATCTGAAGCCGACGGCAAAATTACAAAGAGAGATCCTGGATTCGCTGTGGAGTCTAGTCGCACCCGGCGGCAAACTGCTGCTGGTCACCTGTTCGATTTTCCCTGAAGAGGGTGAGCTTCAGGCTCAGGCATTTTTAAAACGCCATCAGCAGGCCTTGCGAATGCCGGCGCCAGGCCAATTACTGCCTTGTTTGGCCGATCCCGAGCATCCCGCTGGGCAGGATGGTTTCTTTTATGCATTGTTTTCTCGTCAGGTTTAGGCGTTAATAACAGGATGACTGTTCATACGACTGGATGGGGTAGATTGAAGCGAGGCATCTTGTGTGCGCTCGCGGCGTTGCTATGCGTCGCGGTCAATGCCAATCAGAGTGCTGAGCCGCGCATCGAGCGAATTGAGCCCTTGATCAGCGAAAATCAGCTCACGCTTGATCTGGACTTAGCGTTTGAGCTTGGACGGGTGGTGACCGATGCTGCTGAGCGGGGGGTGCCACTTTATTTCACGGTCGATCTTAAAATTACCTCGCCGCGTTGGTGGTGGTTGGATCGCGTGCTCGTTGAGACGACTCTCACGAGGCGTCTGATGTACAACGCACTTACCCAGCAGTGGCGTGTGGCAACGGGCGATTTGTTTGTACCAGCAGGTTCCCTCAGCGAGGCGCTAGCGATCCTTAAACAAGTGCGAGCCTGGCCGGTCGCGCCGTCTGATCGGTTCGAGCAGAATCAGCGCTATGACGGCCGCGTTCGCCTCAAGCTTGATACCTCGCAACTCGCACGCCCCTTACAACTTGAAGCCGCTAATCGCGGTGCTTGGGCATTGGTCACTCCTTGGGCATCGTTTGATTTTTCGATTCAGCAGGCGGGGTCAACCAAATGAACAGGTTGCTTCGGCTGGTGCTGTTCGTGGGGGTCAGTAGCGGCGCAGGGCTGTTTGGTTTATTGGCCTGGTCAACGGGCAACGCTTCTCGGGTTGCCCAATATCAAGGCCTGCTGTTATGGCTAAATGGCGGCTTGGCGTTCGCGCTATTTGTCTGGGTTGTCGCCCTGAGCGCGCGACTACTCTGGCAGTTACGCAGTGGGCAGTTCGGCGCGCGACTGACGGCGCGCTTCGCACTGGCGTTTGCTCTAATCGGTGTCCTGCCTGGGGCATTGATTTATGGCGTATCGCTACAGTTTATGGCGCGTTCGATTGAATCGTGGTTTAACGTGCGCGTCGACACGGCGCTTGAATCAGGCTTGACGCTAGCGCGTGCTGCGCTTGACTCTCAACTCGCTGAGCTTGAATCGCGCGCCCGAGTGATGACCCCCGAACTGAACGCCACGCCCGATGCTGATGTGGCCGGGGTCTTGGCGCGCTTGCGCGAGTCCAGTGGTCCGGTGGATGCGATGGTCTTTAGTGGTAGTGGTCGAGTGCTCGCTTTTTCAAGCGACAAGCTCGGTGCGCTATCGCCCGTGCCGCCGCCCGCGGCGATCTTGAATCAACTTAGAATCACACGCGGCTATTCAAATGCCGATGCCAGTGACACGCCGACCAGTGGGCCTGTTGAACCTGGTTTGCAACTGAGGGTAATTGTCCCGCTCTCGGCGCCTGAGCGCTCAGAGACCTTGTTGGGTGTTAACGTCGAATCGCGGTGGCTGCAGCTGGTGCAACCTGTCTCTGAAAAAATTGCCCGCAATGCAAGTGAGGTACAGCAAGGCAACCGCGATTACCAAGAGCTCGCCTTGTCGAGGCAGAGCTTGCGCAACCTGTTTGGTGTGACGCTGACGCTGGCCTTGTTGCTGGCGGTGTTCGCGGCCATTGCGGTTGCTTTGTATTTGTCTAAAAAATTGGTCAGTCCACTACTTGCCTTGGCAGCGGGGACGCAGGCGGTGAGCGTCGGCGACTATCGCGCACTGCCCGAGCCGCTCTCGAACGACGAGGTTGGTCAGTTGACCCGGTCGTTCAATACCATGACTCGTCAGCTCGACGAGGCCCGTCGAATGGTCGAAGTCAATCGTAGCCAGTTACAGCGCTCGAACGTTTATCTTGAAAGCGTGTTGGCAAATTTGTCTGCAGGCGTATTGGTCTTTGACGAGCGGTTTTTTCTGACCACCTTTAATCAGGGTGCTCAAACGATCTTAAAAGTTGATTTGCGCACAGCGCCCGGTCGATTGTTACAGACTGTCGAGGGCATGAATGAGTTCGCCCAGCGCATCCGGCAGGCGTTTTCTGAGCACAGCGCGGTGGGCTCAGAGCGTACACACTGGCAAGAACAGTTTGAACTCACTTTGCATGAGCCGGGTCCAGATGCGCAGAGCTTTACGCTGACCTTGTTGGCGCGAGGTACGCAGCTGCAAATTGATGGCCGCGCCAATGGGTATATGGTCGTATTTGACGATATCACCGAGGTGATATCAGCGAGTCGTAGCGTGGCCTGGGGTGAGGTGGCCCGTCGGCTTGCCCACGAGATTAAAAATCCACTCACGCCTATTCAATTGTCAGCCGAACGTTTGGCGGTGAAACTCGCGCACAAGCTTGAACCGCTTGATGCGCAGTTGCTTGAGCGTGCCACGAATACCATTGTCAACCAAGTCAGCTCTCTGAAGCACATGGTTGATGATTTTCGTGAGTACGCGCGTAAGCCCCCCTTGGTGTTGGTGCCAGTTGATTTCAACGCGTTGGTTGACGAGGTGCTGGGCCTCTAAGGCTGGGATCCGCTAAGTGGTCAGGTTCAAGAGGATGCGAATCAGCCTTGGCAGCTCGAGGTGTCACTGGACCCGGCGCTGCCGGTTATCTTGGGCGATCAGACGCAGCTGCGACAGGTTGTTCATAATTTATTAGCGAACGCCCGAGACGCGCTGGTCGAGGTTTCGCACCCCGGCGTGATCCAGGTCAGCACCCAAGTTATCGCCTCAGACGGCGTTGAAACAACGGCTCGCCGTGCGGTACGCTTTACCGTGACCGACAATGGCGCCGGTTTTTCGGCGCAAGTGTTACAAAGGGCGTTCGAGCCTTACGTCACCACGAAAACGCAAGGAACCGGTTTGGGCTTGGCGATTGTCCGTAAAATCATTGATGAGCACCATGGGCGAATTGACGTGTCAAATCGCAAAGAGGGGGGCGCCCGGGTGTCGATTCTGCTGACTCAATTAGCAGAACAGGTAGACGCAACGCCACAAGATAACGATAATGCAAGCTTGCAATAGGTGATTAAAAGTTTATGGCCAGAATTTTAGTGGTCGATGATGAGATCGGAATACGTGAGCTACTTTCCGAAATTCTCTACGACGAAGGACATACGATTGAGTTGGCCGAAAACGCTGCGCAGGCGCGTGCGGCCCGCTTGCGTGGGCGTCCTGACTTGGTGTTGCTTGATATTTGGATGCCCGATACAGACGGCGTCACGCTGCTGAAAGAATGGAGCTCAGCGGGGTTGCTTGACATGCCGGTCATCATGATGAGTGGGCATGCCACGATTGATACTGCGGTTGAAGCGACAAAAATTGGTGCGATTGATTTTCTCGAGAAGCCCATTACGTTGCAGCGGTTACTGAAAACAATTTCAACGGGCTTGGCACGGGGCCGCCTGACCGTGGCCAAATCGGCTTCGGGTGGGTTTGCACCGGTGATTCCTCAGTCAACCGCGCAACTCGCGGCGATGCCCGTTGCGGCACCTGTGCCACCGGTTGCCGTCGAGGTGGATCAAAGCTTGCTGGGTGACATCTCGCTTGATCAACCGCTACGCGAAGCGCGTGATGCGTTTGAACGCGTCTATTTTGAATATCACCTGGCGCGCGAAAACAACAGCATGACGCGCGTCTCTGATAAGACAGGGCTTGAGCGCACGCACCTCTATCGCAAGCTTAAACAGCTGGGCATTGAGGCACGTAAGCGCGGTAGCTAGTCGTTTTTGTGCGCTTGAACCAACAGGCTATGGGCTACAAATAAAAACATAAAGCCCCTACAGCGCTGTAACCTATTGGTCGATTCGGCATGGTATATTTTTCGTCAGAAAAAATCTGACTGGATGATAGGATCCGGGTCGGTGTTGACATTTGATCGATAAGGATACGCCATGATGTACTACATTAATCATGCGCCCGCCTGGGCGTTATTGCTCTTGTTCGCAGTCGTTTCGATTAGTCTGATGATAGTTTTTCATAAGATTTTTCGCGCGCTACTCGATCGTTATGCGCCCGGATATAAAGCAGACCTTGCGCTGAACATTCACAATTCACTTTCAACGCTACTGGCGTTGATTATTGCGTTCTCGTTGGTGCAAGCCGTGGCGACGTACAAGGCGACCGAACATATTGTGCGCCAAGAAGCGGTGCGTATTAATAACCTAGATCGCCTGCTGGTTCGCTATGGAAATCCTGAACTCGAAACGGTGAGAGTCGCCTTGCGCACGTATGCGCAATCCATTGTGACCGATGAGTGGCCAGAGATGGACTCGGGTCACATGAGCCCCAAAACAGATGCCCTTTTTAAGCCCGTATCCAAAGGCGTTATTGAAATTAAACCGGCTAATCCAAGAGAGGTTGCCATTTATAACGAGATGTTGAAAATTTCTGACTCTTTGGCGGACTCAAGAAATGATCGTTTAGATGCGGCTGAATTTGCGATCCCTGGAATTTTTTGGCTCCTGATAGCAGCATTACTTTTGCTAAAAACCGTGTTGTCTGCGTATGCGGATCGCTCGCGCAGTTCGGACATTGTTTTGGCCGTTCAAATGGCCGCGTTCTCCTCTTTGCTGGCATTAACGTTTTCATTTGATGAACCACTTAAAGGAGAGGCTGCGATTAAGCCTGAGCCGATTATTGAAGTGATTCAAACCATTACCAAAAGAACGAATTAAGGCTTAACTAGGTGATCGGAGATTCAAATGTCTGACTGGCTTTACGCACAATCTGAAGTGATGATTTTTGTGATCGGCTTGGTTGTGTCGGTCGGCGTTATGTATCTGCTGTCTTTTTTATTAAAGAAGACATCCATCCTGACTGATATTTCTGATCACGAAAAAGAGTTCTTAATTGCGATCCAATCGGGCTTGGTAGCATTAAGTGCCATCGTATTGAGTTTCTCATTGGTGATCGTGATCACCAATTACGAGCATGTCGACACAAATGTCAGTTCTGAGGCTTCGCGAATCAATGATGCGGATCGTTTGTTAAGCCAATACGGCGACCCACAATTATTGGATATTCGTAAGAAATTAACGGCCTACACCGAGGCGATCGTCAAGGATGAGTGGCCTAAACTGGCGCGCAAGCAAGAGAGCGCAGAGGTTGCGGCTTTATATAGTTCAATTTCAACAGAGATTGGAAAAATTAATCCGACCACAATGCGCGAGTCTGTGATCTTCGCTGAGTTACTGAAGAAAACAAACGAGATGGCAGATCTGCGTGAAACGCGCTTAGAGAGCTCTCATGTTGGCTTGCATGCGATTTATTGGATTGTGAACCTTGCAATCCTTTTTAGCGTGTTATTTATGTCTGCGCTTGGCTTGATCCTGAACCGGTGGCTGACCGCGATTGGGATCACGATGGAATTGGCAGCCCTAATCGGCCTGATGACGATCGTGTTTGCGTGCGATCAGCCATTTAAGGGCTCAGTGTCGATCAAGCCCGAATCTATTGCCAGTACGCTGACCGCGATACAAGCGCGGCAGAAATAGACGGGCTGGACGGAGCTGGCAAGCAAGTAGGGCGTTTGCCGGCGCCAGCTCAGGTTGCTGAGTCGCTAGGCGGTGTATCAAGGCCGCCCACGCGGGCGTCTTCAAACACTCGGCGCTCTTGCACAAGCTGTGCGGCAACAGCCACTGCAATTTCGGCAGGGGTGCGGCTCCCAATCTGTAGGCCAACCGGTCCGTGTAGGCGACTGATATCGGCTTCAGTCAAATCAAAGCTTAGCAAACGCTCGCGGCGCTTTTGTTGGTTGCGTCCGGATCCCAGCGCACCCACATAAAAAGCTTTCGAGCGCAGTGCCTCGAGCAGCGCCATGTCATCAAGCTTTGGATCGTGCGTAATCGCGACGATCGCGGTGCGAGCATCCGTTTGAATTTCAAGCACTGCATCATCTGGCATGCCCGGCTGTAGCGCGACGCCCGGCATGTCCCAGTCGGCGGTAAATTCTTCACGCGGATCGCACACGATCACTTGAAACTCAAGCATAGTGGCAATTTGTGCCAGCGCCCGAGCGGTTTGGTTCGCGCCGATAATCAAGAGCCGCCAATGCGGACCATAGACAAAATAACAACCTTGTTCTTTGACTTCCGTGAGTTGGCCCGGCTTGGCTTCGGTGAGCGTTGACTGACCGGTTGTGAGGTCTAGCCAGCGGCCAATCAGTTTTTGAGCCGTGGTGACTTCAATCACGCGCTCAAGCCAGTCACCTGCCTTGAGCGGCTCAATGACAAGCTTTAAGGTGCCGCCGCAAGGCAGACCAAAGCGAGCCGCTTCTTCTTGCGATACGCCATAGGTGACCCATTCGGGGCGGGCGGGCAGGCTGCCAGCCTGCGCCTGCGCAATCAAATCATCCTCAATGCAACCGCCCGACACTGAGCCCACAAGACGCCCGTCTTTGCGCACGGCGAGCATGGCGCCGGCTTGTCGTGGCGCAGAGCCCCATGTTTTAACAACCGTAGCGAGGTGAACGGTGTGCCCACTGGCGAGCCACTGGTGGGCTTGTTTGAGAACTTCGGTATCGAGAGAATCCATAGTGGCTGCATCTTTGTGAGAAACGCGTCTAAGCGCGAAAAGACCTGGCTGAGGCTGTCTGCCGCAGGATAGGTAGTCATGTCAGTATACTAAGCCCCTTGCCGCGCTTGGATATTGAGACAAATCATATGGATCCGCTATTTGCACTTGCTTTGGCTGTTTTGGGCTGTGTCACGGGAGTTGCCGCCGGACTTCTGGGGATAGGGGGCGGAATGATTTTGGTACCGTTTCTGACGATACTATTCACCTGGCACGGGTTGCCACTTGAGCTGACGGTACATGCGGCGATCGCGACTTCGATGGCATCGATTTTATTTACCTCTGTTTCAAGCGTGCGGGCACATCAGAAAAAGGGCGCGGTGCGCTGGGACCTGGTGGCCGCCTTGACGCCTGGCATCGTCGTGGGTGGTTTGGTCTCGGGCGGGGCATTGTTTTCGTTGCTTAAAACGGGTTGGCTTGCGTTGTTCTTTGCGATTTTTGTGGCCTACTCTGCGCTTCAAATGCTCTTGGATAAGAAACCTAAACCTTCTCGCCAGATGCCTGGCCCGGTGGGCACTGCGGCGTCGGGCGGTGCAATCGGTTTTATCTCAGGGTTAGTTGGTGCAGGCGGTGGGTTTATCTCGGTCCCTTTCATGTTGTGGTGCAACGTGCCTCTGCATCAGGCTGTCGGAACTTCGGCCGCGCTCGGGTTTCCGATTGCCTTGGCAAATACGATCGGTTATGTGTGGTCAGGGTGGGGCCAAACTGGATTGCCGCCCCAAATGGTGGGTTATATTTTTTGGCCCGCCCTGATTGTGTTGGCGATGTTTAGCGTGGTGCTTGCGCCGGTCGGCGCGCGTGCTGCGCATAAGCTACCGGTTAAAACGTTAAAGCGAATTTTTGCCTATCTGCTGTTTGGGTTGGCGCTTTACATGAGCGTTAAGGCCTACACCTCATTTTTTGGTTGAGGCGTCAGGCTTCGAGCGACTGATTGCACTGACGCTCACGCGGGTTTCACCAGGCGTTGTGCGTAGTGTGCCCGTGCGCCATGCGTGGCCGTAGGCCACTTCAACGGTGAGGTGTAGAAGACCATCAGCTTTGCGCTGAGCCTCAAGCGCCGCCAATAAGCGTTGGTAACGGTCGCGGCCGAGCAAGCCAGCGCGACGCCCGATACTTGGATTACCCGCTAACGCCTTGACGTCGGCGATGAGTTTTTCTGGGTTGCCGTATGTCAAGGTGAGCACCTCTTGATCCATAACTGGATCGGCAAAACCTTTTTCGATCAGCAGATCGCCAAAGTCGTGCATATCGACAAAGCTTGGGGTAACCGTTTGAAGCCCGGCCTGCTGCGCAGCCGAACGCACTTCTTGAAGCGTGGCTGGACCAAAGCACGAAAAAAATACAAGACCATTGAGCCGAAGGATGCGGCCCCATTCTTGTAAGACATCGTGAGGTGCTGCGTGCCAGTGCAAGGCCAAATTCGACCAGACCAGATCGAGGGACTCGGGCGCCAAGCCCGTGTGTGCGAGATCAGTTTGTAGCCATTGCGCGTGGGCGGGTTTACCACTTAATTTTTTTAACAAGGTACGCCAACCCATTGGCCAAACTTTTTTGGCTGCGTGTTGCGCGTGTTGTAAGAGCGGTGCACTGTGATCCTGACCGATGTATCGAGCAGAGGGATAGCGGGCGTGCAGCAAGCCGATTTGTTGACCGGCGCCGCAACCTGCATCAAGAAGTTGCTCGGGCTTTAAACGCACCAGTCTTAAGCGTTCGTTCATGCGTCGAGCGATTTCGCCATATAAAAACTGCGCGGCAGACAAATCCCCGCGGCGGTTGAATTGCAACGCGACATGGTCGGAGTTGAGTGCCAGCGTATTCGGGGTAGACATTGTGATCTTAAGTGATACAAAAAATAGGGGCTGAACGTCAGAATGGTGGCTTGAGCGACAGCACAAAGGTATCAAAATGTACTCTATTCGTGCCAAAGTTTTACGAAAGTTACCCTCAGCGTGCCCCTTGTGTGGTTTGAGCGCCCGAGGCGGCGACTTATGTAGGGGCTGCAGTCAAGATTTTGTGGGGTGCGTACGCCGTCAGCCGCGTTGTGACGTTTGCTTAGACCCGTTGCAGGCTTCGATTGAGTATCCGCGCCGTCAGCCTGAGGTGCACTGCGCACGTTGCCGCGAGGTCGCACCCCCTCATGCCTGTCTCGTTGCGGCAATCGATTATGCCTACCCGGGTGATCTGTTGATCCAGCGTTTTAAAGAGGGCGGGCGTTTGGCTTACGCAGGCTTGTTCGCGCGTTTGATCTGGGATGCCTGGAAAGCGCGCGAGCCCGCCAGCCTGCACGCGCCGAGTCTTGGGGCGCTCGTGCCGATCCCGGCGAGTCAGCAAGCCCTTGGCCGTCGCGGCTTTAATCCGGCAGGTGAGCTCGCTTGCGAACTCGCGCGCCTGAGCGGCTGCTCGTTGAAGCGCGAGTGGTTGAGTCGAACGCGTGAATCCACGCATCAAAAAACACTTGATTTAGCGGCGCGCCATCAGAGTGTTCAAGGGCTCTATGTGTGCAAGCATGTGCTGCCCGGCATTTGGGTAGGCTTGGTCGATGATGTGGTCACAACGGGCAGCACGGTTCGCACGGCGGCGCTGGCCTTGCGTCACGCGGGGGCGGCTGGGGTGGTGGCACTTGCGGCCGCCCATACGCCGCGCGCGTGGCAAAATGGCGCCTATGATTGATGTCATCCTCGTACAGCCTGAAATCCCTCCCAACACCGGCAATGTGATCCGGTTATGTGCAAATACCGGCGCGCGTTTGCATTTGGTCCGCCCGCTTGGCTTTGAAATTAACGATAAGCGACTCAAGCGGGCGGGGCTTGATTATCACGAGTGGCAACCGG
>CAIYCP010000628.1 GCA_903924715.1 uncultured beta proteobacterium | reverse complement strand
TTAATGAATTAAAAGTAAAAAAACTTTCATCTTTTTGTCACTGCTGTGCAATATGGATTCGTCACACTGAACATCATATCAGGAGACTTGACCCATGCTTGAGCTCGTTCGTAGTGCCTCTAGTTTTTCTACGCTCCCGTCTACTACTTTAGATTCGCATGGTTTAGTAGTGGGTTTGGCGCAGTCACCAGAAGAAATTGAACAAGTGCAGCGACTGCGTTACGACGTGTTTACTGCCGAATATGGTGCTGTTCTTGGTGATGTTCATGACGGCATCGATCGCGATGATTTTGATCCTTGGTGTAACCATCTAATGGTTCGTGCGCTGGATACTGGGCGTGTAGTGGGGACCTATCGAGTCTTAACGCCACAACAGGCGCGTCGTGCAGGTGGCTATTACTCTGAATCTGAATTTGATCTGAGTAGTCTGGGGTCGCTTCGCAACGGATTGGTTGAATTTGGGCGTGCCTGTATTGATGAAGAGTATCGTCAAGGTGGTGTGCTGATGATGCTGTGGTCGGGGCTTGCCGAAATCTTGAAGCAGGGTCAATACGAACACGTATTTGGTTGTGCAAGCGTGAGTTTGCGCGATGATGGCGTGACCGCGGCCAAGGTATGGCGCCAGGTGAAACAGCAAGTCTCTGAAGACGGTCAGGCGACTGTCAAGCCGTTGCACCGCTATCCAGCCGAGCAGCTTGATCGCGACTTACCAGCAACCATCCCAGCCTTGCTCAAAGGTTATCTGAAGCTTGGTGCGAGGGTGTGTGGCGAACCTGCTTGGGATCCAGACTTTAATACCGCTGATTTTCCGATGTTGTTATCGGTCAACAATATGGGCCAGCGCTACCGTAAACACTTTGGTTTTGAAGGCGTCAAATCGGGACGAGTGCAAAATTAAAACCAACTTTTGCCCATTCGGTTTCTTCGCCGTGCAGTGAAAAATCGGTCAGGGGATGTGAGGCCAGCCATTTTTTATCGACCTGGCACACAATCGAGGACCCTTTGACATTGACCGAGAGCGGTAGCTTGGTGATGTCTTCGCGACGTCGGCAGAGCAAGACCGAGAGTCGCAGGCATAAGATCGTTAGCCATTGCTCGCGATTTTTAACTAAATTTTGCGCTTTGGTAAGCTTGCCTGTGTGCGCCAAGGCGAGCAGGCCGAGTTGAGTCTGATCCACTCTTGAAAAGCCCGGCATATCGGCATTATTCAAGATGTAGGCGCTGTGCTTGTGATAACCCGCCTGTGCAATCGATAAGCCAACCTCATGCAGGTCGGCAGCCCAACTGAGAGTATGACGCAACTCGTCTTGTTCACTACGTTGAGGTAGTACGGTGTCAAACAGGTTCAGCGCGGTGCGCTTGACGCGAGCGGCTTGACGGGTATCGACGTGATAGCGTTTGGTAAAAGCCAACACCGATACATCTCGACGGTCGTGGGCCTCTTCGCGACCTGCAAGGTCGACTAAGACCCCGAGGCGCAAAGCGCCATCGCCAGTCTTCATGACATCGACGCGAAACTCGTCAAAGAACGCGCTCATGATGGCGAGGCCGCCCGTCAAGACGTCTGCGCGTTCAAGTTTGATGCCAGGCAGATCGTCTGGAATCACGCGGCCAGCACGCACTAGTTTTGCTTTGAGTCGCTCGAGGCCGTCGCGCGTGATCCCTTCAGGTGAGAGTCGCCCCTCAGTCAAAATCGCGTAGAGCGCTTTAGCGGTGCCCGACGAACCAAACGCAGCATCCCAACCCATTTTTCGATAGGGTTTGGTAATGACCTCAATTTCGCGACGTGCGGCAACCTCAGCGAGTTTCATCGAATAGTTGTCGATTACGCCTTCTGGAAAAAACTTGCGGCTGTAACTAACGCAGCCCATATAAAGTGAAGAGGTGAGCAGAGGTTCGTCGCCTTTGCCGATAATGATTTCAGTTGAGCCTCCGCCGATGTCGATGACTAAGCGACGGTCATTTGATACTGGCAATGTGTGGCTGACACCCGAATAAATGAGACGGGCTTCTTCGCGCCCGGCGATGACTTCAATCGGGAAACCTAGCGCTGCCTCAGCGCGAGGCAAAAACTCTGCAACATTGCGTGCCACGCGAAAGGTGTTGGTGGCCACTGCGCGCACCCGATCTGGGTGAAAACTTCGCAGGCGTTCTCCAAACCGGCTCAGGACTTCAATTGCGCGTTCAACGGACTCGTTATCAAGAATTTTGGCTGAATTCAACCCGGCGGCAAGCCGAACGGTTTCTTTCAGGCGATCGATCTGATAGATATGCTTGGCACCATTTTGTTCGGCAACGCGCCCGATTGAAAGCCTAAAGCTATTGGACCCTAAGTCAACAGCGGCCAAAAGGTGTTCCATTACGACCCATCCGTGATTCAATTGGACGTATTATAAAAGGGTCTGCGAAAGTCTGAGTGACGACTAAAACCGGTTCGGTGTTACAAAACTGTAATCTAGTTGTTGTAAAACAATAAAATTGAAAAGAATCAAGGTCATAAACGATGCCAGCGCGTAAAAAGGCCGAGCCGCTTTTTCTGAATCGAGAGTTGTCCTTACT
>CAIYCP010000627.1 GCA_903924715.1 uncultured beta proteobacterium | reverse complement strand
GTTTGCCTGGATTCGCTTTTTCATACGCCATCATTTCTGATAGTGTATTGAACGGCGCGCTCGTGTTCACCACGAGTAAATTTGGCACCATGGCCGCCCGGGTCAGTGGTACGAAATCTTTGGCGGCATCATAGGGCATCTTTTTATACAGACCCGGGTTAATCGACTGCGTACCAATGGTGCCCATCATGATCGTGTAGCCATCAGGCGCTGCTTTCGCGACGTAGGCCGTGCCGATGTTGCCGCCGGCACCGGGCCGATTTTCAACCACGACGGTTTGTTTAAATTTCTCGGTCAGCTTTTGACCGATCAGGCGTGCCAGAATATCCGTGGTGCCCGCCGCCGGAAAGGCGACCACCATCGTAATCGACCGATTGGGGTAGGCGTCCGCTGTTTGCGCCACTGCAGGCGTGCCACTCACAAGTGTCGCCAGCAGCCCCAGACAAATACGGTGTCCGATACTTTTGATCATGTTTAACCCCTAATCATTAAAATAGTTTTTTACGCCTGAATTGCGTTCGCCTCGAAAACGTACCATCGTTTTCACGGACGATACGTAACGGTTCGAACACCAGGCTGACGCAGCGGTGCCGCAAGCGTCGCAAACTCAACCAAGGCCTCGCGCGTCTGCGCGGGATCAATGATATCTTCAATCACAAACGCTTCTGCACTACGCATGGGCGAAGTTAAAGCGCGTACGCGAGCCTCAATTTCAGCATGCTTAGCCACCGGATCTTGAGCAGCTTCGATTTCGGCGCGATACGCAACTTCGAGACCACCTTCAATCGGCAAGGAACCCCACTGCGCAGAAGGCCACGCGTAGCGAAAGTTAAACCGTCCCGGGCTTTGATGGCCCGCAGCAGCCACACCAAAGGCCCGACGCATAATGACCGAACACCAAGGCACTGTCGATTGAGAGACTGCCGTTAGCGCACGTACACCCGCACGCATTACGCCATCTTGTTCGGCTTCGATTCCAATCTGAAAACCCGCCACATCCACCATATTGACCAAGGGCAGATGAAAGGTTTCAGCAAGATCAATCATGCGTACAAATTTGTCTGAGGTTTGCCGATCCCAAGCCCCACCATAGTGATAGGGATTGCTTGCAGCAAAGACCACAGGCCACCCATCGATACGGGCCAGGCCCCCAACAATGGCTCTCCCCCATTGCTTGCCCATTTCTAAAAAGGAACCAGGATCAACCAGCGCTTCGATAATCGGTCTGATTTTGTAAACCTTTCGAGGATCTTTCGGAATCGCTTGACGCAACCAGTCTTGATCGCCCATTTGCGTGGGCGCAGGGCCGCGTGCGGCCAACTCGTGCACTGAAGCCGGTAGGTACGACAGAAATTTACGCGCCGCTAAAAATGCGTCGGCCTCAGAGGCGACTTCATCATCCACTACGCCGTTACGCGCATGAATCTGACTGCCACCCAATTCGTTTTTAGAGTAATTTTGTCCAATGCGCGCCACCACGGGCGGGCCCGCGACAAACAACTGCGACGTGTCCCTGACCATGACCGAATAGTGACTCGCTGACACGCGCGCTGATCCCTGCCCTGCGACAGAACCCAAGGCCAGAGACACCACAGGCACCTGTGACAAGCTGCGCGTGATCGAGGTCCATATTTTCATTTTAGGCAATAACGCATGGCCCATTTTTTCAATATTCTTAACCGAGCCGCCTCCGCCCGTGCCATCGACGAGGCGCACCAACGGAATGCGCAAATCACACGCCATTTGCTCGGCGAAAATCATCTTGTCACCAACAGCACCATCATTTGCACCGCCGCGCACAGTGAAGTCATCGCCCACCAATACAATCGGTCTCTGATTGATTTGAGCGCGACCAATGATGACGTTCGAAGGCATAACGCTGACTAATTTTCCTTCACTGTCATAGGTGCCCGAACCTGCCAAGCCACCGACCTCGCGAAAGGTTTGGGGGTCGACTAATTGGTCGATGCGTTCACGCACCGTCAACTTGCCATTGTCGTGCTGTCGCTTGACCTTTTCTTCACCGCCCATGTTGAGTGAAAGCTTCTTTCTCAGGGCCAGTTCTTCTAGTTCGGGGGTCCAACTCATTGTTTCAGTCAATCCTGATATTAAAGTTTTATAAAGTTGTAAAAACTTACTCAACCGAGGCGCCAGACTTCTTGAGCACCTCAGGCCACTCTACTCTCGAAGTAGCAAGATACCCCATAAGGGGACGGTTTTGGTGAAAATTCATGTTTGTGCCCTCGCCTCTGGCTGCACGGTGGCACAATACTATTTTTTGCAAGAGTTGCTTTCATGCCAAACCTGCACCCGAATCATCGTTCTATTGTTTCGCTTGATGCCGTCAGCCTGTCGCGCACGATTCAGCGCCGCGAGGTTTCTTGCGTCGAAGTGCTCGAAGCCTATCTCGCTCAGATTGAACAGCAAAATCCAGCCGTGAACGCAATTGTTGCAATGCCTGAACGCGACACAGTCCTGGCTCTTGCTCAAGAGCGCGATGCTCAGTTAGCGCGCAAGCAAAGCATGGGCCCCTTGCACGGGTTCCCGCAAGCCCCAAAAGACATTGCGCCCGTGGCCGGTATGGTCACCACCAACGGCTCGCCAATTTTCAAAGGGCAAATCACCCAAACAGACTCTGTGGCCAATGCACGGGTTCGTGCCGCCGGAGCCATCTTTATCGGCCGAACAAACTCACCTGAGTTTGGTCTGGGCGCACACACCTATAACCCCGTCTATGGCATCACACGAAACGCCTTTGACCCATCGCGCTGCGCGGGGGGCAGTAGTGGCGGTGCGGGGGTTGCATTGGCGCTGAACATGCTTCCCGTTGCCGATGGCTCTGACATGATGGGCTCGTTGCGCACACCCGCTGCGTTTAATAATGTGTTTGGTTTTCGTACCTCGCCGGGCTGTGTGCCGCATGGGCCAGGCGAAGAAGTATTTTTTCAGCAATTTAGCGTTACAGGGCCCATGGCACGCAACATCCCTGACCTGGCGCTGTTGCTGTCTGTACAAGTCGGATTTGATGCGCGTCTGCCGCTTTCGCGCAGGCAAGATCATGCCAAGCTGTTTGAACAACCGCTTGAGCGCGAATTGCGCGGCACGCGCATTGGCTGGCTAGGCAATCTCGGGGGCCATCTGCCCATGGAGCCTGAGCTGTTAGCCGTCACCGAACAGGCACTTGAACACTTCAAGACGCTTGACTGTCGCGTTGAGTCAGTTCAGCCAAAATTTGACCTTGAACAGCTTTGGAACGCTTGGCTCACACTGCGCAGCTTTACGTTTTCAGGTGGCAATGCACAGCACTATCATTTGGCCAGTTCACGGGCCCTACTCAAGCCCGAGGCCGTTTGGGAAATCGAACGTGGCCTTGCCCTAACGGGCCCCGAAGTTTTTGCCGCAGCAAAAGTCCGCTCGGCCTGGTATCAAGAAATGCAACGCCTGTTTGAATCCTTCGATTTTCTGGTCATGCCTGCGACTCAGGTGTTTCCTTTTGCAGCAGAACAACACTGGCCCACACACATTTCTGGGCAGCCCATGGACACCTACCATCGCTGGATGCAATCTGTGATCCCCGCTACGATGGCAGGCCTACCCACGCTGGCGGCACCGGCGGGCTTTGGCGCAAATGGGCTACCCGTCGGCCTTCAAATCATCGGGCCTACGCAAAGCGACATGAGCGTGCTACAACTTGGACACGCCTACGACTTGGCAAGCGGTTATTCAAAAATTCGCAGCGCGTTGCTGCAATAACAAGAGAGCCACCACTCATGACCAATCTTTCTAGACGCAGCAGCCTCAAAGCAGGTTTAGCTGCCATCGCCGTCACCGCTGCCAGTCGGGATACCCTCGCGCACGACGCCCCTAAAACACCTTTCAGTGTTAAACAGACCTTCATCCCAATTGCCAATAG
>CAIYCP010000626.1 GCA_903924715.1 uncultured beta proteobacterium | reverse complement strand
AAGAGAAATGGCAAGGCGGCTGGATCCGCAACAAGGCGGGTAAGCTTGAACCTCGCCAAGGGGGACGGCTCAAGATTCTGACCAATATGTTTGCCAACCCAAACCTACCGGCCATCGATGATTATTACGAGCCCTTCACCTTTGACTATGAGCATCTACAAAATGCGCCGCTAAGCGAGACGCCCCCCACCGCACGTCCCATCTCGGTCATCACAGGAAAAAAGATGGACAAGATCGAATGGGGTCCAAACTGGGAAGATGACTTAGGAGGCGAGTTTGCCTCACGTAGTCGCGATGCCCTGTTTG
Organism: uncultured beta proteobacterium; assembly: GCA_903924715.1. Classification (GTDB taxonomy): domain Bacteria; phylum Pseudomonadota; class Gammaproteobacteria; order Burkholderiales; family Burkholderiaceae_B; genus Zwartia. The sequence continues at coordinate 3,021 of CAIYCP010000626.1, read as the reverse complement.
AAGGTGTTCAAAAAGAAATGTATTCCACGTTTGAGAATACCTTCATGATGTATCTTCCAAGGCTGTGCGAGCACTGCTTGAACCCAACCTGCGTCGCAAGTTGCCCCTCGGGTTCAATTTATAAGCGCGAAGAAGATGGAATCGTTTTAGTCGATCAGGATAAGTGCCGCGGCTGGCGGATGTGTATCTCGGGTTGCCCGTACAAAAAGATTTATTACAACTGGCAAAGCGGTAAAGCCGAGAAGTGTACGTTCTGCTATCCACGCATTGAAGCTGGACAACCGACGGTGTGTTCTGAAACCTGCGTGGGTCGCATCCGCTATCTAGGCGTATTGCTGTATGACGCTGACAAGATCGGAGAGGCTGCAGCCACACCAAACGAGCAAGATTTATACCAAAGTCAGCTCGATGTCTTTCTTGATCCGCATGATCCACAGATAATCGCCGAAGCCCTCAAACAAGGTATCCCGCAGGCTTGGGTGGATGCCGCTGGAGCCTCGCCTGTTTATAAGATGGCCGTCGAATGGAAGGTCGCGTTTCCTTTACATCCTGAATATCGCACCCTACCGATGGTCTGGTACGTACCGCCATTATCACCCATACAGGCCGCAGCCCAGGCAGGACACATGGGTATGAACGGCATCATCCCCGATGTCAAAAGCCTTCGCATCCCTGTGCGCTATTTAGCGAATCTCTTAACCGCAGGTAAAGAAGAACCCATCGTACTGGCGCTTGAAAGGCTCTTGGCAATGCGTGCGTTTAAACGGGCAGAAAGTGTTCATCAGCACGTCGATACAGCCGTACTCGATCAAGTTGGGCTTGATGCCGCAACAGTCGAAGACATGTATCAAATTATGGCAATCGCCAATTACGAAGATCGCTTTGTGGTGCCCTCAAGCCACAAAGAAATGGCTGAAGACAGTTTTAACGAAAAAGGCAGCTGCGGCTTTAGCTTTGGCAATGGTTGTTCAGACGGCGTGTCAGAGGTTTCGCTTTTTGGAAAAAAGAAACAGGGTAGCGATATCTTTATCGACATGCCGAAATCGCGCAAAGCAAACAAAGAAACACTATAACGATCAACCGTTGCGCCGATCCGCGCACGATGGAGACTTTGCATGAAAATTTTTAAATTACTCTCTGCCTTACTTTGTTATCCCGAACCGCCGTTACTGGCGGCGCTCGCCAATATTGAGCATCACTGCGACATAGAGACAGGCCATCAGCAAGTGCTCAAACCACTGCTTGATTACCTCAACAGCGCAGCACTGATTCGCCTACAAGAAAACTACGTTGCCACCTTTGATCGCAGCACTTCACATAGCTTGCATCTGTTTGAGCATATTCACGGAGAGAGTCGAGATCGCGGTCAAGCAATGGTGGACTTGCTCGAAGAATATCGTAAGCACGGCTTTGAATTGTCAACAAGTGAACTACCCGACTATGTGCCGCTTTTTTTAGAGTTTCTAGCGCAACTGCCCGAAGAGCAAGCCCAAACATTGTTGGGTGACGCGATTCACGTGCTCGCCATGATTGGCAATAAGCTCGAGGCCAGCAATAGCCCTTACGCCTGCGTCTTTGCATTAATTCGTATGCGTTGCCGCACTGAGCCCATCGCTTTCACAGACCCCCCCGTACGCGATATGGACGAGGCACTCGAAACCTTTGGCGCAGGCGCCGACGGTGTCGAACCCCTCTTGCGTCCGAGTATGACGCACACCATGCAGTTTCACCCAAAGCCCACGCAGGCACCTGAGCAGGGCCGCAGGCCCACTCAGCCTTGCTCTTGAACGCTCGAGGCAAATCATGACTTACCTGAATCAACTCGCTTTCGGCATCTATCCCTACATTGCACTCACGATTTTTTTACTTGGGAGTTTGATCCGTTATGAGCGCGAGCAATACACCTGGAAAAGCGATTCCTCTCAACTGTTGCATCACGGGCAACTGCGCCTAGGCAATATTCTTTTTCATATCGGCGTCTTGGGATTGTTTTTTGGTCACCTCTTTGGTCTACTGACGCCGCTATGGGTTTGGGAAGCCTTAGGCGTCACGCATAGCCTTAAACAAATGGTGGCACTGCTTGCTGGGGGCACCATGGGCACGATTTGTTTGGTGGGGCTCACACTCTTACTGTATCGCCGACTCAGCAACGCGCGTATCGCAGCCGTCACCCGTAAACGAGATTGGCTACTGCTGAGCTGGATTTTGGGCGCGTTGCTGCTGGGCCTGCTCACTATTACAGAGTCTGCCAAACACAGCGATGGAGAAGTAATGGTGCGCTTGATGATGTGGGCGCAGCACCTTCTAACCTTTCAGGGCGATGCCGCAAGCTTCATCCTGGATGCGCCCTGGCTCTTTAAGCTGCACATGCTGATGGGTATGACGCTCTTTGTGATTTTTCCGTTTACACGCTTGGTGCATGTCTGGAGCGGCTTTGGCTCTGTGATGTACCTAGTACGTCCGTGGCAGCTGGTGCGTAGGCGCTAAGTATTATTATGCTTTATGTAGTTTTGGTGCCCCGAGCCGGAATCGAACCGGCACGCCCTAAGGCCTGAGATTTTAAGTCTCATATGTCTACCGATTTCATCATCGGGGCTATTTAGACAGGCGCCATTGTAACGAAAGCGCCAAATCTTGTTTTGAGCTGCTCTAGCCCTTGCAGGGGAACCTGATCGGCAAATAGCGAATCACCGTCGCGGCCGCCTTATCCTTGTTGTACTGGGGATTGGCAAGCGCCCATTGGATGAACTCGGCCAAGACCACATCACGTGTCACGCCGCTGGTGGGCAGGCAGACCGTTTTAGGCGCCTTCGGATCCAGGTGCAGTTCATAGGTCTGGTAGACCCCCTCGCCAAAGCCGTAGCAAAAGGTTTGGGCCTCAAGATCAGTGCGACTTTGACACAAAGCCACCATGACCTCGGTTGAAGCATCCGCACGCGGCAGATTCTGAGCCGCTGCGGATTGAGGCAATGCCATTAGTAATGGCGACAGGGTCAAAACAGTCATCGCTAAAGTTTTTTT
>CAIYCP010000625.1 GCA_903924715.1 uncultured beta proteobacterium | reverse complement strand
GGCGTATATGATCGTGATGGTTGCAGCTGTATCGCTGATTGCGACTCTGTGTGTCGCCGAAACGTATAAAAAAGAGATTTGAGTCGCTCACTAACGCCCCTTCGCCAGCTGCCAGTGGGGCTGAGTCGTTTTCTGAGGGATGGCCGCGCCATCCGCGCAGTACCCCCGCTCATGCTAGAATTCGCACTTGGTTTGGAGGCGTGCCCGAGAGGCTGAAGGGGCTCCCCTGCTAAGGGAGTATGTGAGCTAAAACTTGCATCCAGGGTTCGAATCCCTGCGCCTCCGCCAAATTTAATTGTAAGTGTTTGATTTTTATATAATTTTTAAAATAATAATAAATCAACCCCCATACCTACCCCCGTATTGTTTCTGATAGCAGATGCTTCTGGGTTGTATTTTGATCTAATGCGTTGGGGCGACCAACCCCTCAACACAGCCTCTGCATAGCCATTAGTTGACGGTAGATCCCAGCGCAACCTACGATGCGTTGATGATTAACAAGACCAGTCTCTCAGCAAAAACAATATTCTGCCTGTATGGTGGTTTTGTCGCGTTGCCGTTGGGCATCGCTGTGCTCACTTACTGCTTGTTCAGAGTCAATCTGCCATCATTGCTTGCATGGCTGTGGCACCAACCACCATTAAAGTTTGATTCAGGTTTTGACTGGCTGGTCTACAACTTACCTGACGGCCTCTGGTCATTCGCGTTTATGAGCTTTCTAATGTTGGTCTGCCGCGATGATTCACAACTGTCACGACTAACTTATTACGCTGCAGGACTAGCAATGATGGTGGTGCTCGAAGTTTTGCAGGGGAGTCTACTTCCGGGCACTTTTGACCCGATGGACTTGCTTGCTATTCTTTTTGGCGCCTGCGCTGCTTGGTTTCTTTTGCGGCGGTGCCTCAGTCGATGAGACAAGCGCCTCCACCATTCTGATTATTTCTGATGGCGAAACGCGAAGTGGATTAGCGATCTTAAAAATCGTCATCAGGCTGGGCTGTTGTTGACCAAGCTCCAGCACGCTCACGAAAGTCCTGCGCAGTTCAGCCTCAAAGCCTAATTGCTCTTGAGTTAGCCCCGCGTCCTTTCTTAGCTCACGGACTACTTTGCCAAACGCAACAGCAACATCCATCAATTCCCCCTATTGGAGGAATTGTGATTCTGTGACTATACTAAGTCTTCCTACAATAGTAGGAATTAGCAGAGATCGACCCAAAAGTTTATCAAGTCGCCATTTTCATCACGACGCTCAGAGACCTTTGTGAATAAACACTTAATCAAAATGTTGGGAATCAGCGCTTTCGTTTATCTGGCACTTGGTAGCGCATCATCACAAGAGCAGCAGCAAGCGTATGTAAATCAATTGCAAAAGAAGTGCGCTAGTTTTGGGTTTCGTTACGGTACAGAAGGAATGGCAAATTGTGTATCTCAGCAAGCTGCGGCAGATGCCTCACAACCCCGAACTGATTGGTTTAAAAAATCGCAATGCTATTCAACTGGCCGATTTGATTGCTGAGCAATAACTTTAAGCTAACAAATTAGAGTTAGGTTCATCGGGATCGGGATCGGGATTTAAATAATAGGAGTCTTAAATTGGACGCAAATCTAGTAAAGCTAATCATTATTTCAGTTTTATTTATCGGTCTCTTGATTTTATTCTCTGTTTTATTCGTCTTGCCAAAGATTCATGAGTTGATAAAAAAAAAGATTGCCATCAATAAGTATGAAAGTGAAGTTATCAAAGCAACCACTTACAAATTTGCTAATTCAACTAATCGCGAAGATTTGGAGCCCTATGAAATTATTCATCGAGTGAGCTTCAATACAATTTGGATTAGAAAGATGGTAGCGCAATTAAATACGTTAACAAAAAAATGGGAGTTTTCGTCTGCCCCAGATGCAGAGAATAAGTCATACGACGAAAACAAATACGAATTAAAGTTAACGTCTTCAAGCGAGTGGCGATCCGCAAGACTCCACGACAGGTTTATTCTCAGCGAAAAAGCAGAAATGAATTATCAGAAAAAAATCCCGAGGCAAATGACAAAATCCCTCTCTAACTACTCCTATAGTCGAAGTTCAGACGCAGTGATTACCCCAGTCTCATCTTTTGACGATGAAGCGTTGAAGGTTCAAAAAAAGATTCTAGCCACGCAAAGGCAAATCGCTTCAAACTCTGCCCAATCTGCCTCCATTGCTTTCGCATCAAAGTACTTAGATAAGTAATTAACTAACTTGCTGTAGTTTCAGCGACACGCTTCAAGTGCAACTACATCGCTTGGTCAATAATTAGTTTTCAGGCTCTAAGGATTCAGCCCTGACTAATGAAGCTCCGTACAGTCGAGCATTGCTCCAAGTCAACCAATTGACGGGATTTTTCGAGTAATCTAGCATCAAAAAAATGGCACCCTCGCGAATCTCCAGCGATTGATAGTAGGCTCCAATCAATGCGTAAAAAATTCCTCTAACACTGACCCCACATACTCTTTAAGAAGCATATGCCCCGCGCCTTTCACGACGGTCACGTCCCAGCCCGTCAGTTTGGCTAGTGCCGTGACGCCATCAGGATTACTTTGCCAGTCCAGCTCACCAACGTGGATCTCACAGTGCTTCGCCACGGGGTACTTACCCTCTTGGGCCAGCTTCATCAACTGACGTGATCTGGGTGGCACAAAGTGCGTTGCCGTCTCGCCGCTTGAAAACTCACCAACGATGGGTGACAGCAAGAGTACCTTGCCCACGTAGGCTGGCAGCAAGGTCTGAGCGTGCAGGAACAGGTAAGCGCCGTATGAGTTGGCAATGACCCTCGATTCCTCGTGCCAGAAGTCAGTCTTCAGATCTTGCGCGACTAACTCAATCTGCTCTTGAAAGCTCAGGCGTGCAAACTCACCCACTGTCTCACGACCTGATACAGCCAAGCCACGGGCAGCAAGTGCTTCGCCTAGCCCTTTTTCAAGACGAACACGGAGATCGGGGGAATAGACTCGCATGTTTGGTCCCCATGTTCGCCGGGATTTGCGTTACATTAGGATTAGTGATGCAAGAAATGCAAACCTAGGTGTAAAAATGCAATCAATGTCGGCTCGTCGCCTTAGTCG
>CAIYCP010000624.1 GCA_903924715.1 uncultured beta proteobacterium | reverse complement strand
GTCGTCCTAAAATGCACTGCAAGGACTGGGAATGCGCGACAACAAGGCTAAGAGCAACGCCGATACGCCTTATTTTGGCGCACGGTTCAAAGCGCAAGATTTTTTTGCACCAATTTGGTGCCGTCACGCACTAATACTTGGCTTGTGTCCCATACAAGCAGCCTAATTAAGTTCAAGCATCACCGGCTGATGATCCGAAGCCTTGGTTTCTTGGTTGACGGCAAAGCTTTTTACACGCGGTGCGAGCGAATCGCTCACAAAAAAGAAATCACAACCTACGGGTTCTGGGCCATAGGTTCGATCGAATAACCTGAAGGTTGACGGATAGGCAGCGCCAGGGTGCAGCACATCAAAACTATTCACCAGATTGCACGCGGCATCTGTTTGAAGCATGGTGGCGTACTCATCGCTATCTGGCTCAAAATTAAAATCACCGCAAATAATTGTGTCGGTTGTGAGGGGCTTAGGTTGATAAGGAGTGCCCTGCTCTGTTTTTGAAGGCTGTGCAGCCAGCGCGCAACCTTGCAAATGCAAATCACGAAGCGCGCGCGTTTGTGCGTGGCGCATGATCTGGTTGTAATACTCAAGATGGCTGGTGATCAAGCGCACCGGGCCCCAAGGTGCTTGCACAGTGCAGGTCAGCGCAATTCGCTGCATGCTGGGCGTTGGCTCGGCAACCGTAGGATTAGGATACGGTAAAGGTGTGTGCTGCACCTGGCGTACGGGCAGCCGGGTCGCGATCAAGTTGCCAAACTGCTGACGCATCGTGCCGCAAGGCGACAACTCATCAATGGCGGCGCTAAAAAAAACCTCAAACCCAGGCAACAAGGCTTTAACAATCTCAGGTTGATTAGGTTGTGTCGTGCCCGTTAGGGTCGTGTAATTCACAGCAACCTCTTGCAAGCACAACGCATCAAAATCAGCCATTTCACGCGCGACCTTCAACACGCGCGCAATATCCACGACCCCATCCAAGCCTTTAAACCACTGTACGTTATAGGTCACAATTTTCATTTGATACCTGCTCGCATAAAGGATTGAACGAACTGACGCTGAAAAATCAAAAAACCAATTAGTAGTGGACCCGAGGTCAGCAAGGTGGCCGCGGTGATGATGGACCAGTCTATGCCCTGATCCGTCGACGAGAACACTTGCAAGCCAACGGTGAGTGGGCGGGACTCAACCGAATTACTCACCACCAAAGGCCAAAGAAAATTATTCCAGTGATAGCTCACCGACACCAATGAAAACGCGAGATACACCGGTTTGGCTAACGGGATGTAAACGTGACGCAACACTTGTAGCGCTGAGGCCCCTTCCATTTCAGCGGCCTCAACAAGCTCTTTGGGAATTGTTCGAAAGGTTTGGCGCAACAAAAAGATTGCAAACGCCGAAGCAAAATAGGGCAAGCCAATTCCAAACAAGGTATCAACCAGACCCAGCTTTGTGAGCGTTTGATAATTTCGCACAATTAAAATTTCGGGCATGATCATTAACTGAATCAAGACCAGTGAAAACATCACGCTTTTGCCGCAAAACTCATAGCGCGCAAACGCGTAAGCCGCCAAGGTGCACAGCAATAACTGCATAGCAAGAATAGTTGCGACCAACAAGGTTGTGTTTAAAAAATAACGCGCAAACGGTGCTGCCTCCCATGCGGCCTTGAAGTTATCAAGTGTGAGTGGCGCGGTGAGCACCCATTTTGTAGCGAACTCAGAAGGATGAAACGCAGCCCAGCATGCGTATAGCAAAGGCGTGATCCACAACAGCGCCAACACCCACGCACCCAAGGTAGAAAGCAGCCCGGCTTGAATCCCTTGGCTGTTCATCGGTAATGAGCCCTGCGGTCAAGCACAAAAAACTGCACAAGCCCTACGATTGCCAAAAGTGCCAGCAACACGGCAGTCAGGGCCGAGGCGTAGCCCTGGTCCCAGAACTTGAAGCCGACTTCATACAAATAAAAAAGTAAAAGCGAAGAGGCGTTATCGGGCCCGCCCTTGGTCATGACGATAATGTGGTCAACCATTCTGAATGCATTGATCAGTGCGTTGACCAATACAAAAATCGTCGTCGGCATCAAGAGTGGCCACTGAATACGCCTAAAAAAATACCAGCGGCTGGCACCTTCGATTTGCGCAGCTTCTTGATAGCTGGGGCTTAAGGTTTGCAAGGCTGCCAAATAAAAGATCATAAAGAAGCCCGCTTCTTTCCAGATCGCCACCATAATGACGGATCCCAAAACCAAATTTGGATTTTAAGATTGGGATTTATTTTGGGTTTTGACATTTGACATTAAAATTAAAGAAGAATAATTGTATGAATAATAGACCAGATGTTTTAGAGCTGAAGATCGG
>CAIYCP010000623.1 GCA_903924715.1 uncultured beta proteobacterium | reverse complement strand
TACCTGTGACTTCTTGAGCTCGTAGCAGCACTCAAATACCCATACACTTTCAATCAACGCTACCAAAGAGACAAATCCCTTGCTCTCTAGACTAAGAGACTCTATCAACTGGGTTGCTTTGGCAGACTGCCGCACATCATCTTGCATGACATACCGTACTAAGACATTTGTATCTAAACCGATCATCAAACCTTACTGCCCTTTTTCTTGATTGCCTGATTCATATCTTCAATGCTGACTTTTTTAATCGGTTTGCCAAAGAGCCCTTTTAAAGCGGTCACCGACATCGACACCGCCATCACCTCATAGCGACCAGGCGCAACTAATACGAACTCGAGCTTGTCACCCAACTCAAGCGCTAACGCCTTCCGAACTTCGATCGGGACGGTAATCTGCCCTTTACTGGTTAGGGTTGCCTCTGGCATAAGTTCCTTACTTTTTAGTATTTTCCTTATTATAAAGTAAGAAAGATAGGTTAAGAAGCTGCCCGCTCGATGGTTAAAGCGTATTGCATCCAGAATCGCTTCACATTTGAAGCGCAAATACGATAAAGCGTGGGCCATCCAAGGTGACTGCGAGTTTAAAAAGGTCGTGAACTGCAAAACGTTGAGGCCAAAGCCTTAAATGGTATGATTTTTGCATCGTGAAAACTAAATCAACACGTTCTTTCTGGGTATGGCTTACGGCCATCTCGGTGCTGCTCGCGGCGCTCATGCCTTCGCTATCGCATGCTGCGCGTCTGCAGTCTGCCGATGGCTCTTTGGCGCCGATTTGCACCAGCAGTGGGATGAAATGGCTGGACACCACCTCGGGCGAAATCCGCGAGCAAACAGCAACGGATGAAACGGCCTCAACCGCTGAACATTGCGCGTGGTGCTCGGTGCACCCCGTTACCCTAACGTCAAAACAAAAAGCTGTCACCCCACTATTCCTAAGTTTGGCCGAAGTTGCGTTGCCGCTGTCTTCGCCTAAATCTCATCCTTTCGCTTGGCCTCCCTCACATCCTAGAGCACCGCCCACTGCCGCCTAGCGTGGCACGGGTCAGTCACACTTTGCGGGCTTAACACTCGCTTTGCCTGTGATGTCTAACGTGCCTGTTGTAGACCGCTCAACGCACTACGCGTTGTCCGAACTTCTCTTCAGACTCTAGGATTTATTGTGCGCAAAATACACGCGCGCCACCTCATGGTGGTGATATCTTTGCTAGCGGCCGCAACTACGGCCTCGGCACAAACCGCCCAAGTGAACAGCCCACCGCTTAGCACCCTCAGCACCGTCACGGTCTCAGCTGGACGCGGCATTGAACTTGAAGGTTTGCCCTTCAGCACCACCGTCATCCCACGTGAAGAAGTCAGTAACAGCCCCGAGACTTCAACCGATCAAATTATCAACAAAATCCCGGGGATTTTTGTCAATCAAATCCCTTCGACTTCACTGCACCCAACCGGTAGCACCTTTAGCATTCGTGGCTTCGGCACCAGTACCAACGTCAACACCCTGGTGATGGTGGATGGCATCCCGTTTAACGATCCATTTTTTCGTACAGTAAATTGGGCACGCATCCCCAAAAATTCAATTGAGAGCATTGAGGTGATTCGCGGTGGTGGCGCCACCAGTCTGTGGGGCAACCTGGCCATGGGCGGTGTTGTCAATATCGTGACCCGCCCCCCGCAAGAAGATAAGCTGAGTGTCTATTCCGACTACGGCAGCTACAGCACGCTGAACGCAGGCTTTTCTGGGCAAATTTTTAAAACAGACAAGATGTCGTTGGGCATTAGCTATGACCGCTCGCAAACTCAAGGGTATAACGCCACACCTGAGCAATATCGAAATCCTTACATGACCGCAACGGCGTCTCAAGTCGATAACTTGACGCTCTATACGATTTTCACACCCAGCGCAGACTCTAAATATTACGCAAAACTCAATTTGAACGAAACGTCAGAAACCACCGCGACGTGGCAAAACGCCACTAACAAATGGAACAACTATGTATTGTCGGCGGGCGGCACCACACGTTTTGCAGATAACAGCAGTATCAACTTCAATGCCTGGGGTGCGTTTCAACAAATGAAAACGACCAATTCAGCTCAAACGCCAACGTTCAATATCTTTACCCCAAGAATAGGGGTGCCGTACATGAGTCAAAATGAAACAGACAATTATCAAAACTTTGGGATGTCTATTTTTTATCAAAAAGATTTTGGTCAGTTTAAAGATGTGAAATTTGGCGTGGATGGTCGTATCATTTCATCGGATGACAACATCAATCAATATGCAACAAACGGCTTCAATTCTGCCAATCTAATTAACAAAGGTCAGAATAGTTTTCAAGGGCTGTTTGTGACCGGTACGTATAAATTTAAAGATGCACCCGTTGACATCAACTTTGGCTTGCGAGAAGACTTTTATCAAGTTACCAATTCGAGTTTGAGTGGTAATGTCTACACGGCAGGCAAAACACCAACGCCAATCGATGCACCCTTGGCAAATAATAGTTACGCAAGCTTTAATCCGACCTTAGGCATTAAATACTATGTGAACGATAACGTTGATCTGCGCGCGGCGGTCTATCAAAACTTTGCGGCGCCGGGCATGAATCAGTTGTATCGAACCTTTTTGAGCGGCTCTTCGCTCACGATTGCTAATCCCAACTTGACGCCGCAAACCAACTTCGGACAAGAGATTGGCTTTGATCTGCGCACCACAGAAAAGGACGCAAGTCTGTCGTTTACGCTCTTCAACAATAACTTAAGCAACTTTATCGATGGCGCCACCCTGTGCACAACAGTGGCAACGTGTAACCCATTGATCGCGGGTACGGGCTTGGCTGCAGGTAGCATTACAAGCCTGCGACAAAACGTTAACGCGGGCAACGCCACGCTTCGTGGCTATGAAATTCTGGGGCAAGCCCTGGTCACCAAGTCGC
>CAIYCP010000622.1 GCA_903924715.1 uncultured beta proteobacterium | reverse complement strand
TACCTGTGACTTCTTGAGCTCGTAGCAGCACTCAAATACCCATACACTTTCAATCAACGCTACCAAAGAGACAAATCCCTTGCTCTCTAGACTAAGAGATTCTATCAACTGGGTTGCTTTGGCAGACTGCCGCACATCATCTTGCATGACATACCGTACTAAGACATTTGTATCTAAACCGATCATCAAACCTGACTGCCCTTTTTCTTGATTGCCTGATTCATATCTTCAATGCTGACTTTTTTAGTCGGTTTGTCGAAGAGCCCTTTTAAAGAAGTCACCGACATTGACACCGCCATCACCTCATAGCGCCCGGGCGCAACTAATACAAACTCGAGTTTGTCCCCCAACTCAAGCGCCAGCGCCTTTCGAACTTCGATCGGGATTGTGATCTGCCCTTTACTAGTTAGGGTTGCCTCAGGCATGATTTCCTTACTTTTAGGTATTTTCCTTATTATATAGTATGGAAAAATTACCTCTTCTGCAGCGAAATTTTTCCGGCAAAATCAATCGATTGAACTAAGCAATATTTTGCCATTGCTGGGTTTATGCATAATCGCTTCAAATTTGAAGCGCAAAATTTCTGATTACGCTTCAGCGGTGAAGCGCAAACGATCTAAACTTAATATTACTTAGCTAAATAGGGCCTGCTCAACCGCTGCCCCACAAAGTAACTAGCGACCAGTATGGCAACGATAAACACCCCTAGCCAGACTTCTTTGCCCGAGCGCCATCCGTCAAAATTTGGACTCAGTTCACTCAAGATACTGACAACAGCCACCAAGATACTCACGCCCGAGACCGCAAGCGCCATCACCCTTGAGGCAACGCGCGCCGTGTGATCAGACCGTTTGATCAGCTTAGCGATGAACACACCATTTATGCCGTCGGTGATCACCATCCCAACCACAAAGAGCAGCGCCAGAAGCGCTGCAACATGCCAGACCTGATATTTGCTTGCCAGCAAGGCAAACAATGAGGCTTGACTCAGCGTGTCAAAAGACAGCGCAAACACGGCGCCCACAGCAAGCATGGCACCCGCATGACGACCGTTTAGCAGGCGCGCAAAAAAACTTTGGCGCCAACCTTTGAGTTGTACCGCTTCGTGTGCGGGCGTACGCAGTACGCTCAACAAATTTAAGGCAGCCAGCCCGAGCAATATCGTGATTGACACCCACGTACCCAAGGTATCGAACCAAGCAGGCACCTCGAATTGTTGCGCCAGGCTTGCCGCATAAATTGAAACCGGCACAATCACCAAACCATGACCGAGCGAAAAAAGAAGGCCAGCCATTTTGGCGAGCACTGGCCGCTCGCTGCTGTTGTAACGCGTTAAACCGTCAATCGCTGCTAGGTGATCAGGATCAAAGCCATGGCGGATACCTAGCATCAGCACAACGAGTGCCAACCCGACAAGGTCTTCTGGAAGTTGATCAAGACTCATTCACTTCGCTCAAATGTTAAGTATCAAGGTCTTGCTCTAATGAGACATCTAGCGGGATTATTCTCCTGCATATAGGTGGTCTCTTGTGAACTTGAGTGCATATGATATCTGATCGATGGCGTTTACAAGCGCTAATCGAAAGGCTTAGCGGGCGGTTGTTTTCAGTGCGCGCGGTGCTATGATTTGCGCACTGTGAACAATCATTTCAACCGCTCCTTCTGGGTATGGCTCACCGCCCTCTCAGTGCTTCTCGCGGCGCTAATGCCAGCGCTGTCGCATTCTGCACGCCTGCAGTCTGCTGATGGCTCGTTGGCGCCAATTTGCACCAGCAGTGGAACGAAATGGCTAGATACGAACTCTGGCGAAATCCGCGAGCAAAGCGCAACGGATGAAACGACCTCAACGACTGAACACTGCACGTGGTGCACGGCAAACCCCGTACCTCTAACATCGTCACAAAAAGTCGTTGCGCCCTTGTTTCTTAGCTTGGCCGAAGCGGCATTACCAGTTTCAACGCCTCGCTCTCATCCTTTCTCTTGGCCGCCCTCTCATCCTAGAGCGCCCCCAGTAGCCGCTTAACGCGGCACGGGATCACCACAAGCCTTGCCCTCGCAGTTTTATTGCGGCACCCGCAAGGGCTTGTCACATCCAACGTGTCTGTTTTGTCTTGAACGCTGGTTCACGCCCTTAGCGCGACCAGCCTTCATATCCAAACCTTAGGATTGAGTCATGAGAAAAAAATTCGTTCGCCACGCTTGGGCTCTTCTTTCGTTACTCGCTGCGGCAACGGCTGCGACGGCACAGAACCCGCCAAGCAACTCAACTGACATCGCCACACTCAGCCCTGTGACGGTATCTGCAGGCCGCGGTGTTGAATTGGAAAGCTTGCCTTTCAGTACTACAGTCATTGCCCGCGAAGACGTTCTTAACAACCCCGAGACGTCAACCGATCAGATCATCAACAAAATCCCCGGGATTTTTGTCAATCAAACCCCCTCGACATCCTTGCACCCCACAGGTAGCACGTTCAGTATTCGTGGCTTTGGCACGAGTACCAACGTCAACACTCTAGTGATGGTGGATGGCATCCCGTTTAATGATCCATTTTTTCGCACCGTTAATTGGGCACGTATCCCAAAAAATTCGATTGAGAGT
>CAIYCP010000621.1 GCA_903924715.1 uncultured beta proteobacterium | reverse complement strand
GATTTGCAACTGGGTGATCAGGTTGCACCCGTGCTTGAGTTGATGGCGCACAGTGCCGGTGGCAGATTGCGTGGTGTGCGAAACCCAGTGGTCTGGCACAGCAGTCCCGATGTAGAGTCGACGACAGCGGTCTTGCCTGCCAAGGGCTTGATGGCCGATACGGCTTTTCGTAAGGGTGTGGCGCAACTGGGTATGCACGGACTGTCGTTAGATGTCTGGGCCTATCACACGCAGCTAGGCGAACTCTACGAACTCGCGAAAGCGAATCCAAAGGTCACGGTGATCGTGGATCACTTTGGAGGGCCTGTTGGTGTGGGGCCTCATGCGGCCGATATGACCGAGATGTTCAAACAATGGCGCGCAGGCATTGCGCTGGTCGCGAGCCTACCCAACACCGTGATCAAAATGGGTGGGGCCGGGATGCCCGTGTTTGGAATTCGTTTTGATCAAGGGCCTACCCCTCCTGCGTCAGAGCAGTTAGCAGTGGCTTGGCGGGCATACTTTGAAACCTGCATCGAATGTTTTGGCGTTGACCGGTGTATGTTTGAAAGTAACTTTCCGGTCGACAAAGGTATGTTCAGCTATCAAGTGCTCTGGAACGGTTTTAAGCGCTTGGCAAAAGATTATTCAGCTAGCGAGAAGACTGCCTTATTTAGCGCAACCGCAGAGCGCGTGTATCGATTGGTTTAATACGAGGCCCAGCCTACATCAAGGTGATGGCGCGATAGGTCATGTAAGCACCTAGCAGTAACAGGCCGCTAAAAAAACATTTTTTGAACAAGGCCTGAGGCATTCTGTCTCGCAGCTTTTGCCCAATAAACATTCCATCAAAGGCTGGAATCAAGGCAACCAATGAGGCTGCGGCCACTGTCATCTGAAACTGACCTGTGATCAGTAATCCCATGGCTAAGGCAAAAGAAGATACGGTAAACGAGAGGCCCAGCGCCTGAATTAAGTCGTCTTTCTTTAAGTTGAGCGCCGTAAAGTAAGGTGCGACTGGGAGGGCTGAAATTCCGGTCGCGCCCATCAAGACGCCAGTGCAAAATCCCATAAAAGGTGACAGCCACCATTCTGATTTTGGTGCAACGGTGAGCCGCGCCGCGCTTAAACCGAAGGCGCCATAAATGGTAAGAACGACGCCCAAGCCCGCAGTGACAATCTGTGTGTTGCCGCTGGTAATAAAGCTCACGCCGAAAGGGGTGCCTAAACAGATTCCCAGTAACAAGGTGCCGAAGCGTTTGCTTAATGCTCTGAAGTTAGGCCCTGCGATGAGTTGCCAAACGTTTGTAATCAGGGAAGGTAAAACGAGCATCGCTGCGGCTTCGACCGGCGCAATGACGAGACCTAAAAACCCGATGGCAACCGTGGGGAGCCCCATCCCCAGTACGCCTTTGACGATACCGGCTGCTATAAAAATCGCACCGGTTAAGGCGAGTACCACGAGACTGTCTTGCATGAGGCGGACGCTTAATAGGGTGTGGAGTGGCTTAGAATAGGGTCCATCATAGAGCAGATATTGGATATTCTCATGCGATTCGCTGCTTTGCCCCCTAAGATTGAAGGTCCCAGTGCTTGGCTTGGTCCGGAAGAATCTACGAAACAACACTGGCAATACGAACTGACAGATGATGATTTGGCTGAGCTTGAGCAGGCCGCGACGCACTGCTTGACGGTGAGTCCTGATCTGACGCAAATCCAACGCTCGTCATTTTTACTTCCAACGCTTGCCCCGCGCCTGGCTGCAATCCACAAGTCCTTGCTGCAGGGCTGTGGCTTCGCGTTGATTCGTGCGTTGCCAGTGCGGCAGTGGTCGCGCGAGGTCGCAGCAGCCGCGTTCTATGGCATTGGCACCCATTTAGGTCATCCGCGGCCGCAAAACTCAAAAGGACATGTGCTCGGTCATGTCATTGATATGGGTCTTGATGCGACAGACCCGAATGTTCGGATTTATCAGACGCATGAGCGGCAAACTTTTCATACTGATTCAAGCGATATCGTGGGTTTAGTGTGTTTGCAACAGGCGAAAGCGGGTGGTGATTCAGCCTTGGTATCTTCTAATACGCTCTATAACAAAATGCGCGCCGATCATCCACACTTGGCGGCTGCGTTGTTTGATCCGATTGCAACCGATCGCCGAGGTGAGGTCCCAGCCGGACAAAAGCCTTTTTTTGAAATCCCTGTTTTTAGTTGGTATCAGGGGCTCATGTCTACGATCTATCAACGTCAGTATATTGATTCAGCGCAGCGCTTCGAGGATGCGTTTCGTTTAACGCCTTTGCATGTTGAAGCGCTCGATTGCTTCGATGCGCTTGCGAACAGTGCAGATCTAAATTTTTTGATGCGTTTAGAAGCTGGGGATATGCAGTTTGTTCATAATCACACCTTGCTGCATGATCGCACTGCGTTTGAAGACTGGAACGACCCGACGCGCAGGCGACATTTATTGCGTTTGTGGCTTTCATCCCCAGCGGCACGACCGCTCGCGCCTGAGTGGGCGCAGCGCTATGGTTCGGTTGAGCCAGGCTTTAGAGGTGGAGTCATGATGCCGGCCACAGCGTGGCAGGCACCTCTGAACCCCGTCTAGTGAAGACAGGGTTCTTTGTGCAAGCAGAGGTTTAGTCGGCGTAGCCTGGCAATTCGCGGTCTAGCACACGCATCATGGCAGCAAAGAACAACTCATCGCGCTCTTGGCGTGAATGGCTGTCGCCAGGCGCGGTGTTTTGCACACTGTTCACCACGTCATCGGGCAGCAACTGAATCGGTTGTCCTGTACTCATGGCTAAGACCTGGGCGCGACAGACGCGCTCAAGTTTATACAGACGCTTGTAAGCTTCTGCGACGGTGTCGCCAACCACCAATACACCATGATTCTTCATGAACAACACTTTTTTGTTGCCAACCTGAGCGGCTAGACGTTCGCCTTCGCTCAAGCCATCCGCTACGCCCAGATAGGTATCGTCGTAGCCTGTGATGCCCATAAAGAAAGCGGCGGTCTGACTAGCGGGTAAGAGGCGATTGTTTTGCAGCATGTTCAAGGCAAGCGCCCAGTTCTGATGGGTATGCAATACAACGTTGGCGCCGGTAATGCGATGAATAGGTGCATGGATGCACTTCGCCGAGCGCTCGACGATGCCCACGCCTTCGAGCGTATCGCCATTCTCATTAAAAATCATCATGTCGCTTGCACGCGCTTCTGACCAGTGCAGGCCGAAGGGAGAGATCAAGTACTGGTCTTTGCGACCAGGTACGATCATCGTAAAGTGATTGTCAATGCCTTCATGCAGGTCGTCGAGCACGGCAAGGCGATTTGCGGCAGCAAGATGAATTTTGGCCTGTTGAACAGCGTCAGACTGTTGTTTGATATTTAGGTTATGAACCGACATGACGAGCCTCTTTAAAAATGATTTGTATCAATGAGATTACTACCGTTGAACGGGTCTCGCAACAGATTCTTGCCACATTAGTTGAGCACCGAGCCCGAAGAATTGTTGCGACGCAGCATTAATAAGTGCACGTTACTCGGGTTTGATGCCGGCCTGTTTGATGGCATCCGCCCATTTAGTGATTTCTTTCTGAACAAAACTGTCGCATGCCTGCGGCGTTGTGCCGTCTGTTTCGAAGCCTTGCTGTTCTGCTTTGGTTTTGAATTGCGGATCTTGCAAAATACGATTGAGTGTCGCGTTCAAGCGTTCAATGACCGCGGGCGGAGTGCCGGACGGGGCAAACATCGCAGACCAAAGTACAGAATAAAAATCTGGCAAGCCCTCTTCAGCAACGGTCGGGATGTTGGGCGTCAGTTGTGAGCGACGATTGTCACCAATCGCGAGTGCGCGTAATTTTCCTGCGTTGATATGTTGAACGACTGAAGCAGCCCCGCCAAAACTTGTTTGAATTCTTCCGGCCAACAAGTCCGTTGTCGCAGGACCTGAGCCTTTGTACAGGACGTTGGTCATGCTAATGCCTGCCATCCAGTTAAAGAGCTCCATTGGCAATTGCGTTGCCTTGGATGACGACGAAAAATTCAACACATTTGGGTTAGCTTTGGCATACGCGATAAGCTCTTTCACAGTATTGACCGCAAGGGTGGGGTGAACCACCAAGATCATTTGCTGAGTGGCCGTTTGACTAATGCAACGCAAGTCGCGCATGGTGTCAAAGCCGATATTGGGATGAATCGAGGGGTTGATGCCGTGGCTACTTGAGTTAAAGAGAAGTGTGTACCCATCCGGTGCAGCCCGGGCAACGACTTCAGAGCCAATCATGCCATCGGCACCTGGGCGGTTTTCAACGATCACGGATTGCCCGAGCGCTTCAGACAGCTTTTGCGCCAAGCCTCTGCCCAGCACATCGGTGCCACCACCTGCGGCGTAAGGCACGATTAAGCGGATCGTTCTGGTAGGGTAGGTTTGCGCAAAGCTTTCGGTTAGCCAAAGGCAAGACAATAAGCAAGCTGCATACGTACAGCACAAAGTAAAAAAACGTGGTCTCAGAAAGTGGCTCATGATTTGTGTAAAGTTTTTAAATCGGTTTTGTGCCACGGATTTGAACGCGGTGCATTAAGCGGCGTTGTCCTGGGTAGTCGGCCAGCGCTAGGTGTTGGCAACATCGATTATCCCAAAACGCAATCGACCCAGGTTGCCAGCGAAACCGACAGCTGAATTCGGGGCGCGTTGCGTGATCATATAAATATTTTAGAAGAGGCGCACTCTCGGCAACGGTCATATTCTCAAACCGTTCGGTGTGCATCACATTGACGTAAAGCGCTTTTTTGTCAGTGTCTGGGTGGGTGCGAACTACGGGGTGTACCGACGAGAGCGTTGCCTGCGCAGCGCAGTCTTGCCCAGGCGGCAAAATATCATCGACAGCCAGCGAGGCCAGAATTCGGCCATTCGAGTGCACGGCGCGAAGATCCTTCAGCATAGCCTTCATGCCCGCAGAGAGCGTGTCATACGCCATGTATTGATTGGCAAAGAGCGTGTCACCTCCTACAGAAGGCAAGATGCGTGCGGCTAACACCGAGCCCAGCGGAGGAATCTCGAGGTGACTGGTGTCTGTATGCCACTCCCAGCCAAAGACAAGTGTGCCCTCGGGCTTTTTGTCGATGACCAGTAGTTCAGGAAAATTTCCTGGTACTTGTCGATGCGGTGGGAGCATGGCGAGTTCGCCAAAATTTCGAGCAAAGCGGGCTAAGTCGAGATCTGAAATGTTTTGCTCACGAAAAAAAATCACGAGGTGCTCGAGATGTGCCTGACGAACTTCTGCCAGGGTCGCTGGGTCGATCTCAGTTGAAAGGTCGATGCCAAAGATCTCGGCGCCTAAGGCACCGGCTAGCGGTTGAACTTTTATTTTTTTATACATGCGCGTTTTCTCCTGAGCATCGATACGGACAGCGATTAGTCGGCTTTGACTTTAGCAGCGCGCGCAGATTGAGCCAGCTTCGGTAGTTCTGTTTTGAGAAAGTCTTCGAAACTTTTGGCGCTCGTCCCCGCGATATCCCATCCCTGTCCTTCAAGTGTTTTTCGCAAGGACGGGTCTTTCATGATCGTTGCGATCGCAGTTTCAATTTGGCCGATGACGATGGTTGGTGTTCCAGCAGGCGCCATTAAGCCAAGCCAAATTCTAAAGTCCAAGTTTGGAAACCCAGCTTCAGCCATCGTGGGGACGGTAGGGAGTTGAGGGGATCGCTCTGGCGCAGCGCTGGCTAAGGCACGAAGTTTGCCCGCCTGTAAATTCGACATAATCGCAGCAGGGGAATCAAAAATAGATC
>CAIYCP010000620.1 GCA_903924715.1 uncultured beta proteobacterium | reverse complement strand
GGACCTGGCCTTTTATGGTGCTGGCGCCGTTATTTTTATGGCTGTTATTCAAACCAGCTCTGCGTCCGCTATTGATTATTTTTGTGGCGACCGCCTGCATTTATGGGCTGGGGTATCTCTCCGAACGCTATTCGTTTGGTCGTATTGTTTCTTACACCATCATCATCATCCAAATTGCCTGCGCAGTGGCCGTCTTTCAATTTGAACGCTGGCTGCAACACTCGTCACCTCGGCTGGCACGCACAGGGCAAATCGCCACACTTTTATTGTTACTGTTTTGGGCCTCGCAGTGGGTACCATCTTCGGTTAGCCGCCTGTTAACCGCAGCAAATAGTCTTTGGCTGGGCCGAACCGTTTCTAGCCAAATTATTTACAAAGATTATTTGTTTTTACCTAGCCAGATCGCACCACAGGCCGTTGTATTTGCTGACATTGAAACGAGTTGGTTCATCCCAAGCTTTAGTGCAAAAGTCGTCGCAGCTGACCACCCACTTGCCTTTGTCAAAGATGCCGGACAACGTCGCGAAGATGTGATTAAATTTTTTGAGCCGCAAACCACAGTTCAAGAGCGCACCGGGCTGCTTCAAAAGTATCAGGCTAAATATCTACTCTTGAACAAACAACTCAATCCCGCTTGGGCGCAGATTTATTCTCAATTTTCAAATACGGCACCTAGCAGCGTGGTATTTGAGAACGAAAAATTTGCGCTAATTAAACTCTAGACGTTTCGCTTTTGACGCCTGACTAGCGCCCCTTACGAAGCGCCTCGTCATACACCTTGCAATATTGCTGTACCACCACCGCCGGGCTATAACGTTCAAGTGCAAGGGCTCTTGACTGACTAGACAGCATTGCAATTCTTTCTGCATCTTGCAGCATCCACAACACGCCTTTTGCCATTGCTTCAACTTCAAACGGCGGGGCTAACCAACCCGTTTTCTCGTGGTCAACGATATCTGGCAAGCCGCCAAGATTAAACGCTGCCACCGGCGTGCCACAGGCTTGCGCCTCAACCGCTGTGTTCGGTAGGTTGTCTTGGCGTGACGGCACAATCATCACGTCCGCTGCCGAATAAATCGTAGCCATCACTGAATCATCACGCACCGATCCGAGCCAATGCACTTTGCACGGCCATTGTTCGGTTGGCAACGGCTGGTAACGCCCAAAAATTAATAACTCAATCGCACCCGGTGCGACACCTTCAAGCTGGGCCATCAACTGGGGTAAAAAATCTTCACCCTTGTTGTGCGCCATGCCACCTGCAGAACCTGCCAACAAATATTTTTTATCAGGCGCTAACCCTAGAAGCTGACGGGCAGCAATCTTTGGGATGGGGCGCCAAAGATGTTCGGTATCCAACGGATTTGCAACTACGTGTGAACTGATTTTTTGATCGCGAAACAAAGCGCTGTTTTCGACACACTCGGCCATCCAGCGGCTTGGCGAAACAAATATAAAATTTTGATTGCGCCAGGCCAAGCGTTTTGCTTCCCAAGCTTGACGATTTAAATCTGGGCCACGCTCGGTTGCCGGGCGGTTACCTTCTAGATAGCCCACCCGAAACCGCGCCTCAGTAAAATCGGGCGTGTAGTGTTCGCCACCACAAAACGGCCACATATCATGCAATGTCCAGACAATTGGCTTTTGCAATTGCCCGATATCAGTAATTGACAATAGCTTTGGTACCCAATGCAAGTTCAACACATCTGCGTCAGAACCGTTCAGCTCATCAACAATGCCTGCACTCTGTTGACCAAACGAGTGAACAATTGGATTGTCTGTATACCAATTTCGATTTGTAAACTCACGGATTTTTTGTTCAAGTCGTACCTGTACTTTTTGCTTAAATAATCTTGGCGCTCGACCTGCGGCCACTCGGCTATTGGCGGTTTGATGTGTCAAAACTCGCATTTCGCAATCAACATTTTGTTGCAACATCGCCTGATGCAAACGATAGGCAGAGCGCGAAGCACCGCCCGTATTATCTTCAGTTGATATTTGCAGAACCTTCAAGGTCAAGCCTCTTTTGATGGGTACACGGGCATTTGCTAGCTTAGGCAAGCTTACTGAACAAGACTCTTTATTTTTTTCAGCAACCACTGGGGTGCACGCAGCAGTTGATCTCGGCGCCATCTTAACCGGCTAAGCCAGCGATCTGGATGATCAAGACCGCCAAAGTGATGATTAAACACAAACCGATCAGCGCTGCGATCCTGCTTAATTTCAGTGGGATGAGTCAGTGGGCCCAAGGCTTGGGCCGGCAAACCCTCTTGGTCGCCCGTTGCGACCGTATGGGTCGCATCAGGCCCAAAGCCAAGATTGGTCACAAGGTTGGCATTAGGGGTGGCGGTTAAACCACCGTAATACCAGGCGCAAGCAGTCCATTGATAATCCCAGGTATCAATTTCGCTGTTTTTGACGCGATCCAAAAATCCAGACCACACCTTGCGCTCGATTGAATCAAGCGTTTTGTCGTGCCAATCAGCCGTGCTTTTCCATTCGGGCCAAAAGGGCATATCAACCCTATAGTGCTGCCAGGCTCGACGCCAGGTGGCCCAACCCCAGCAGTGGTTGTATTTTGAAAAATAATACGCAGCCTCGCCACGCTTTTGCCCACGCTGAAAATTGTTACCCGTCACTACCCAGACGCGTTCGTCATGCTCATAGCGATCAAGCAAGGTGTCACAAAAAACAAAGAAATCATCATTGGGCAAGCAGTCGTCTTCAAGAATGATTGCGCGTTCAACCTGCTCAAACACCCAGTCCAAGCCAGAGCTCACGCGCTTTTTACACCCCATGTTCTGCTCGGCGTAATTTTTTAATACTCGACACGGCCAATCGATTTGTTCAACAATTTCGCGCGTCTCGCGGCAACGTTCTGCATCCGTCGGGTGACCTTCGCGCGGGCCATCGGCAATGATTAACAAGGTTTCAGGTCGCTGCGCACGAAT
>CAIYCP010000619.1 GCA_903924715.1 uncultured beta proteobacterium | reverse complement strand
CACTATAGCCTACACTCTTTCCCTACACGACGCTCTTCCGATCTCTGGGCGATGCCCTTACCCCCTACACCTGGAAAACACAAACAATCGTCGAGGGGACCACTCGATTTCAGTTAGACCAAGCTGGCTCAGCGCTACCCGTGGTGTTTAAGATTAATCAAGGGACATTGACTGCCACGATTCATCGCCGCAGGGATGGCTATTTTGAAATTCAATAGAAATCATGCTGTTCAAAAATAAAAACAAAGTAAAACAGCAAGGCTTTTCGTTAATCGAAGTCTTAATTGGTCTTGCTATCTTAGCGATCGCCCTCATGGCGGGCGTTAAAGCCTTAACGCAAAGCGTGCAAACACAAACGACGGTTCAGCAACAGTATTTAGCGATGTTATCGGCCAATGACGCATTGAACAAACTTTACTTACAGAAGGTATGGCCTGAATTTGAAATTTACAAGGCAAACTGCTCGCAACTGAACGTACCTTTAGTTTGTATCCGCTCTACTTTTGCGACACCCAATCCCTTGTTTAGGCGGGTTGTTATTGAGGTCTATCTCTCTGATCCATCTGACCCAACAGTGCCACAAAATCCGCGACTCGCTAAACTCACAACGATTGTCTTCAATTATTTAACCTCAAATTTATGAAGAACAATCACGGGTTCACGCTGATTGAGACCATGGTTGCGCTACTGATTCTAGGCATCCTCGGACTCATGACTAGCCAAGGGCTAGGCGGTGCGTTTCGAGTCAAAGACAGTGTCGAGGGGCAAATCAAAGAACATGAAGCCGTTGTTGTGATGTTGAAGCATCTTCAAAATGACTGCGAAGCGATGGTTAAAAATGCCGACGAAAAGTTACCGCCTACTGTTATCCAAGGAAACACCTACACGTGGCTCATGCGGCATTATTCTTCTTTGCAAGCAAATGGCTGGCAATTTGTAGGCTACACCGTCGAGGATAATACCCTCAAAAGATACACCACCCCGCCCATTAGCAATAAACAAGATGCCGTGGGTATTCTTGCAGCGTTGTCTAAAGACCCAGATTTAGGCCTCGCCTCTGCTCAACTGTCGTATCAACTGCCCCGTATCTTGCGACAAAAAATTGAACCGTACTGGAGCTCATACACCAAGAGATCCGCCCTAGGCCTGCAAATTTCATTATCACTCATCAGCAACCGAAACCCTCTGACGAGTTCTTGTATCGCCGAAGGGAAATTATAGATGCGTCATTCATACTCGCAATCACAAAAAGGCTCGGCCACGATTATTGCTTTAATTGTCGTTAGCCTGGTTGCGATCTGTGTCTCAAGTCTGATGTGGCAACAAGATTTTGAAATCAGAAAGACTCAAATTTATAAAGAAAATACACAAGTGTCTTGGTTGCAACGGTCACTCATTGATGTGGTGAGGTTGGTATTAAGAATTGACCTGGTCAACGGCCAGGAGGTCGATCATTTGGGCGAAATCTGGGCCTTACCGATCGAAAATAGCCGGATTGAAGACTTCCTTAAAAATCAAGATTTACCAGAAGAATTAAAAAGTATTAAATTTAGCGGTTCGATTCAAGATGCCCAAGCACTTTTCAATGTTGCAAACCTATGGGATGTAAACATAAGCACCATCAATCTTACAGGCGTTCAAACCTATGCGAATTTGCTCGAGCAACTTGGGCTGAACAAGAATCTAGCTGATCAAACCGCACAATATATTCTGCGCAACAACCGTCGGCTTCAATACCTCGATGAGCTGATCAATATTCCAGGCTATAACAGCGATACGATTAAAAGCATCAATCGATTTGCGATCGTGTTACCTGAGCCTACGGCGGTCAACCTCAATACCACTTCTATTGAGGTCTTGTTAGCGCTGTGGCCAACCTTATCTCAAAGTGATGCCGCACAATTTATACAACTAAGACTGAGCATGCCGCTAAAAAGTCAGAATGACATCACGCAGTTGCTCACAAAAATCCAACCAAACAAAACAACACAAGCTCTCAGCTCTGTTGGCGTCAAATCAGATTACTGGTTGGCACAGACCAACATGCTCATCGAGCAGCGAAACATAAGTACCCAAACCCTCATCCAACGCTTTACAGCCCGACAGCCTGACAATAACTACACTGCTGTTTTATGGAGCAAGCAAAAAATCATCCAAATGAAATAAAATTCCCGTCCTGAAGCTGCGAATTAACGAATACCGTTGTTCATCTCTAAGATCGGTTGCATCACGGCCATTACGATTCCTAGCACCAAGCCCCCCATTAGTAAAATCAATACGGGTTCAAGTAAATTGGTAAATATCTTGGTTTTATATTCGGCTTCGGCCTCAGCGTTTTCTGCGGCATAACGCAACATTTCAGCTAACTGGCCACTGGCCTCACCCGAGCGGATCAGATGCACGAGGATTGGCGAAAATATCCCCTGGTTGGCAATCGCCTTTGCAAGAGAAGAGCCTTCAGACAAACGTGCCTCAGCTCGCTCGATTGTTTGCTTAAGAACTAAATTAGAAAGCGTATTTTTTGAATAATGCAGTGCCGAAAGTATCGGAATATTGGCCCCGACCAGCAAGGCCATCGTGCCGGAAAATCTGGCTGTTTCAAATTCAAGAAGTAATGGCCCCACAACAGGGATTTTTAAACAGAACGCGTCGAAGCGGTATTTAAACTCAGGTCTGCGTAGCAAATATTTAAAGATCAGCGTACTGAGCAAGCCTGCCAGCAAAAGAACTAAACCCCATTGGCTTAAAAAATTAGATATTGCCATCACAACCTGAGTGATCACTGGCATTTTTTGTTTGGTCGATTCAAAGACACGCACAATTTGCGGCACCACGTAGGTCATTAAAAAGATGATGACGGCAATTGAAACACTCACAAGCGTTGCCGGATACACCAGAGCGCCTAAGGCTTTTTGCTTAAGCGCTTCTCTCTTTTCTAAAAATACGGCGAGCTGTGTCAGTACCTGAGCCATTTGACCAGACTGTTCAGCCGCAGCGACGATACCTTGATAAAACGCGCCGAAGGATTGAGGATGGTTAGCTAGCGCCTGAGAGAGAGGCATGCCAGAACGGATGTCTCCCAAAATAGAATCAAGCACTTTATGCGTGTGCTTTTTGATATTTGAATCTTCAGAAAGAATGCTGATGCCATCTTCGATCGAAATACCCGATCTGACCAAAAGCGCTAACTGTTTTGACAAAATGGCCAAGTCTTTGGGGGATATCGATCTTTGACTAGAAAATAAACTGCGCTCTTTTACCGCCGCTTGTGTGAGCGCTACGTCGATAATTGAAATAGGCACCAACTCTTTATTGAGCAAGAGCTGTCTGACCGCGCGCAGGCTTTCGCCTTCAACGGTGCCACGTTCTGTTTTACCCGCATAAGTCACCGCTTCAAACTGAAAGAGTGGCATGACTAAATATCCACGTGATTTGCACCGGTCACACGCCTCACCTCTGCAGGCGTAGTCATCTTCGCGTCGACCCATCTCTCGCTATCTTGCACTAACGAACGCATCCCAGAATCGAGTGCTTTTTGCCGTATTTGTGCCTCTGAAGCACTTTGGTGAATTAGCTCTTTCAGTTCAACTGAGGTTGTCATCAACTCATAAATGCCCGCACGACCTTTAAAGCCAGACTGCGTGCAGTCTCCACAACCCTCACCGTGGCACACCGTGCAGGTCAAGCGGATGAGACGCTGCCCTAAAACACCTAGCAACGAAGACGATAACAAAAACGGTTCGATACCCATATCGATTAGGCGAGTGACTGCAGAAGCCGCGTCGTTTGTATGAAGCGTCGCAAGTACCAAATGCCCCGTGAGAGAGGCCTGAACCGCAATTTGGGCTGTTTCTAAATCTCGAATTTCACCAATCATTACGATGTTTGGCGCCTGACGTAACATCGCGCGAAGAGCGGCCGCGAAAGTCATACCGACATCACGTTTTACTTGGACCTGATTGATACCAGCCATCTGATACTCAACCGGATCTTCGACGGTAATAATTTTACGGTCAGGTTTATTAATATAATTCAGCGCCGAATAAAGAGTGGTCGATTTACCAGAACCCGTTGGACCAGTAACGAGGAACACACCATCCGAACCAGAAATAAGACCTTGGAATTTAGCTTGGTCGTCTGCGAAGAATCCTAATTCAGGAAGACCTAATTTCAGTCCTTCTTTATCGAGAATACGCATGACGATCGATTCGCCATAAACGGTCGGTAAAACGGATACACGTAAGTCGATATCACGTCCACCAGTACGAGCCTGAATACGTCCGTCTTGCGGAATACGTTTTTCAGCGAGTGACACTTCGGCCATTAATTTAAGGCGCGAAATCACGGAAGCTTGTAAGCGCTT
>CAIYCP010000618.1 GCA_903924715.1 uncultured beta proteobacterium | reverse complement strand
GGATTCCAGATGGCCAGATCGGCGTCACTGCCCACCGCGATCGTGCCCTTGCGGGGATATAGCCCGTAGGTCATGGCGTGATTGGTAGCCGTCACTGCAACAAAACGTTCGATGCTCATGCGCGCTTTCAGAACGCCCTCAGAAAACAATAAAGGCAGACGCACTTCAATCCCGGGCACGCCGTTGGCCATATCCTTAAACGTCGTGGCCTCACCCTTCGGTAATTTGCCGCTCGTGTCGTAACGATAGGGCGCGTGATCGGACGAAAACATTTGCAAGGTGCCGTTGATCAAGCCTTGCCATACCGCCTCTTGCGATTCAGGATCGCGCGGTGGTGGGCTGCAACAAAACTTGGCGCCTTCAGTTCCGGGCAAATCAATATCCTCAGCCGTTAAAAATAAATACTGCGGACAGGTCTCGGCATGAATCGGCACACCAAGCGCTTGCGCTGAATGGATCACGCGCACCGCCTCAAGGCCCGACACATGCACGATCAACAGAGGTACATCCATCAAGGTGGCCAACGCAACCGCGCGATTCGTCGCTTCGGTTTCAGCCAAGGGCGTGTGCGCCACCGCGTGGTACTTGGGTGCGGTCAAGCCACGCTCTACTAGGCGCTTGGCGATCCAGCGAATCATGTCGTTGTTTTCAGCGTGCACCATCACTAACGCGCCTTCGCGGCCCGCCACCTCCAGCACATCCAGGATTTGATAGTCGTCAAGCTTCATCCGGTCATACGTCATATAGATCTTGAACGACGTAATGCCCTCACGAATGACTGCGGGCAAGTGCGTGGCCAACGCCTCGTCAGTGGGGTCGGCCAAGATCAAATGAATGCCGTAATCGATCACTGCTTTTTCTGCAGCAAGCTTGGCGTAACTTGCAACCACTTCAGGGATCTGATTGCCGCGATGCTGCGCAGCAAACGGGATGATCGTGGTGGTGCCACCAAACGCGGCAGACACCGTTGCACTATAAAAATCATCCGCACACATCATGCCCATGCCTGATAACTGCTCAACATGACAGTGACTATCGATCCCCCCAGGCAGCACCCAGCGGTCTGTTGCATCAATATCGCGCTTGCCCTTCGGCAGGCCTTTTGCGATCGCCACAATCACACCATCGCGCACGCCAATGTCGGCATAAAACGTCGTGGTGTCCGTGGAGACCCGGCCGTTACGAATGGTGAGATCAAATTCTGGTTTGGGATTGGTCATGTTGATAGTTTTGCTTAAAGCGTTCCAGGATAAATGCCGCCGTCGAGCAATAAGTTTTGCCCCGTCATAAAGCCAGCGCCTGCGCTACACAAAAACGCGCAGGCCTGACCAAATTCAGCAGGTGTTCCAAAGCGGCCTGCAGGCACCGCCGCTTGGCGCAGTGCCATAAATTCATCGATATTTTTACCGCTATCGCGCGCTAATTTTTCAGTGGTTTGCAACAAACGATCGGTCGCAAACGGGCCAGGCAACAAGTTGTTGATCGTGACGTTATGTTTAACGGTTTGACG
>CAIYCP010000617.1 GCA_903924715.1 uncultured beta proteobacterium | reverse complement strand
GGCAACATGCCACCCGGAAAAATATATTGTTGAATAAAGTCTGTACCGCGTCGATAGGCGTCAAAGCGTTGATCCTGGATATCAATGGTTTGCACAACGGCGCGACCACCTCGTTTCAGACAACGAGCAAGCATTTGAAAATAACTTGGCCAGTGCAACAAGCCCACCGCTTCAAACATTTCGATCGACACAATGTGATCAAACTGTTCTGGAACATCGCGATAATCCTGCAAACGTAGCGTGACCTGTTCAGTGAACCCCGCCGCATCTATTCGTTTTGTTGCCCACTCAAGTTGAGCATCCGACAGCGTAATGCCAACCACGTTCAAGCCACGCTGAGCCGCCCGTTCTGCGAACCCACCCCATCCACAGCCCACCTCAAGTATGGTCTGACCTGCCGTCGCCTGCAGTTGATTCAAAATTCGATCGTACTTCGCCTCTTGTGCAGCCTGCAGTGTCCGAGTCAAGTCGCCTTCGAACCAACCCGCTGAATACGTCATCGAAGGATCTAACCAAAGTCGGTAAAAAGCGTTACCCACATCATAGTGACTCAAGATGTTGCGGCGACTACCCCGGCGACTATTGTCTTTGAGCACCCAGTGCGACAACTTTTTAAGCAACAACGCCCACCAATGGCCGTTCACAGCCTCTGATACTTGCTCGTTACGCAGCGCCAACGTAAACAAAGACAAAAAATTAGGTGAGTCGAGCCAACCGCGTCGCAAACTTTCAGCAAACCCCACGTCACCCTGACGCAACATGAGCCCAGCGGCACGCCAATCGTGAATCTGCAGTTCTGCATGCAAGGACGTACCCGTTTGCCCTAACTGCAAACTTGAGCCCTGAGGGTCAATGAGCTTGAGCGAACCCTGTGTCACCCGCTTCAGCAGTCTGATCAATAATCGCCCTGACCAACGCATACGCATCGCGTCAGAGGAGAGTTGCTGTTCGTTCAGATTCATTCGTGAACCTTAAAGTTATGAGTAATCTCGTCTTTTGGCAAAGACGGAACTGATCGATATTTTGCCCCTTGTCGCCAAAGCTTAAAGGCCTGGATATGAATTCGCAGCATCACCCCAAACGTCATCATGGGCATCGTGAGCAGCGCACGCAGCAAGCCAGCGATACTCAAGGGCTGCGGCCGAACAACAATGGCAGTCCGCAATAAAGGGATAGCTTGCTCGGTTTCACCATCAAAATAATCAATCGCCAAACGTGGCTGCCCGACGCGCTCGTCAAGCTCAAACTGATAACGTCCCTGCACATCGCAAAAAGGTGAAACATGAAACACTTTCTGACATGCCAGACTCGAGCTTGAGTCAATCGGGTCTAAATTTTTCGCGGTCAGTACATACTGATGATGCTGGCCAAACGTATTATTCACTTCCGCCAACACTGCCCTGAGTATGCCTTGCCGATCATGAATCAACCAAAAACTCACAGGATTAAACACATAGCCAAACACGCGTGGGAAACATTGCAACCAAACTGCGCCAAGTTCAAAACGCACTTCGCTCGCGTCTAAAACACTGGCAACCCATTGCATCAAATCCGAGCCATCACGCGCGCCATGATCACGCGCTCTAAAACTCACGGGTCTCGCGCATTCATAACCAAACAACCAATTCGTACAGCCGATCAGGTCAACGGGTTGATCCAAACGCAAGCGCAGACAGAACACCCTGTAAACAAAACGATGTACAAAGGGGCGTAGCCGTGCGTGCATCACACGTCCCTGACACAATAAGATTGATGCCTCACTCATAGATGGCCTGCCAGGGCGGAGTCACCCCAAAATCGCGTGCGACTCGCAAACCAGACTTCAAACCATCCTCATGAAAACCATAGCCGGTCCAAGCACCGCAAAACCAAGTCCGTTGTTGCCCCTGCAGCATTGGTAGAGATGTTTGAGCGCGACTCGCAGCTTGATCTAAAACGGGATGCGCATACGAAAACCGCGCCAACACTTTATCGGGATCGGGATCCTGATGCGGATTGAGCGTCACGATCACTGGCGTCTTGAACGGCAAAGGTTGCAACTGATTAATCCAATAACTCACAGCGACCGGGCTCGAGCCCCCTTGACCGCCTACCGACATGTAGTTCCACGCTGACCAGACCTTTGAACGTCTTGGCAACAGTGCTACATCCGTGTGTAAAACAGCCTCATTGGCTTGAACATGAAAGGCCGAGAGTACTTGACGCTCGGCAGGTGTCGCATCGAGCAAGGCGAGCGTAGTTGGAGCATGACACGCCATCACCACGGCATCAAACTGCTCGACTCCACGAGAAGATGTAATCTGAACGGACTCAGCGCTGCGTCTAACCTGCGTCACCGGACAAGCCAAGCGGGCGTCTGACATTCGTGCCAACATGGCGCGCACGTACACCTGCGATCCTCCCAAAATTGTTTTCCATTGGGGGCGATCTTTAATTTGTAGTAAGCGATGATTTAAACAAAAGGCCAAAAAAGTCTCGGCTGAAAAATCAAGTACTGCGCTGACCGGTGTCGACCAAATTGCAGCCGCCATCGGCAGTAAATACCAGTCTTGCATGGCTTGGGCATACTTCTC
>CAIYCP010000616.1 GCA_903924715.1 uncultured beta proteobacterium | reverse complement strand
TTGACGCGCACACCACGCCTTGCTGCGGCGATCAGCGCATGTCGTAGTTTGTGACCCGGTAAAAAATAGGCATTGGCAATGATGATAGAGCGTTGCGCGCGTTCAATGCCCTCGAGATACGCGGCTTCAATTGATTTGCGGTAACGTAGGTTATCGCGCAGTACCAACGCTGCAGGCGCATTGCCTGTAGCAGAATGTAGTGTGGCGCGATGACGCTGGTGCCTAAAACGTAAATGCCGCCAGGTGCGTGGGGCTCTGAGCAATAGCCGCCAGTTCAGGCGCAGCCACAACAGATCTTGCGCGTGTACCGCCTCGGCCACGATGGGCCCCGTCAGTTGCACTGCATAATCAAAGCGCGGGTCGGTGATGCGACGCAAGGGATCATGCGCTAGATAATCGTCTTCAAAATTAATGCCACCCACAAAGGCCAGCGCAGAATCCACCACGACGATTTTGCGATGCAAGCGCCGTAGCCGTTTGAAGTCAAAGGATTTAAACGTGAACTGTTTGGGCTCTGGGTGATAGATGCGGCACTGGGCACCAACCGCGTGTAAGTCAGACTGAATCTGCTGCGCGTGTTGCGCACTACCAAAGCCGTCAAGCATGACGCGCACTTTAACGCCACGTTGCGCAGCCAGTTTAAGGTGATGCAAAATCTTTGTGCCAGCGGCGTCAAGCGCAAAGATATAGGTTTCAACGTGGATGCTGTGTTTGGCCTGATCAAACGCCTCGCACAGCACCGGAAAAAACTGCACCCCGTTTTCAAGCAATGCGACCGCGTTGCCAGCTTTGAAATGCAAGTGCGGATGGGTGAAGGCCATGGTTAAGCTCGGTCGGGTGACGCGCTGTTCGCGTCAATACGTAGAGTCTGCGGCATGCCTGCGTGCAACTCAATACTGCGACCACCCCTAAAACCAAAAAACGACACAGGTCGAAGTGCAAGCAAAAGTAACCAAACCCTTGACGGTTTCAGAGTTATCCTCTTAGCGTTGTACTTGTTATAACCGCTTGCGGGCGGTTAGTATGCCAATTGTTGGCAGATTCACTAAAAAGGACGCGGCTGTTTGATGTCGAACGTTTTACTCACGGGGGGCGCCGGTTACATCGGCAGTCATACAGCGGTGGCGTTGGCTGCGGCTGGGCATCGTGTTGTGGTGTACGACAACTTCAGCAATAGTGAGCCTGCTGCCGTGCAGCGTCTCGCACAAGTCGTGGGTGCCCCGGTGGTGACCATTGAAGGCGATGTGCGAGATACCGCGTTATTACAGCGCACCCTACTTGAGCAAAAGATAGATGCAGTGATTCACTTTGCTGGCCTCAAAGCCGTGGGCGAGTCGGTGTTAAAGCCTATCGACTATTACGCCAACAACGTGCAAGGTGCGATTAGCCTGTTGCAGGCGATGCAAGGGGCCGGCTGTAAAACCTTGGTGTTTAGTTCTAGCGCCACCGTCTATGGTGATCCTCACTACCTGCCCATCGATGAAGCGCATCCAACACGTGCAACCAGTCCTTATGGTCGTTGCAAGTTGCACATTGAAGAAATTTTGGCAGACGTAAGCGTGGCCGATCCCTCGTGGCGCCTGGCTGCGTTACGGTATTTCAATCCGGTGGGGGCACATCCCTCGGGGTTGATTGGCGAGAACCCCAACGGCATCCCAAATAATTTGATGCCCTTTGTGGCGCAAGT
Organism: uncultured beta proteobacterium; assembly: GCA_903924715.1. Classification (GTDB taxonomy): domain Bacteria; phylum Pseudomonadota; class Gammaproteobacteria; order Burkholderiales; family Burkholderiaceae_B; genus Zwartia. The sequence goes on along the minus strand of CAIYCP010000616.1, from coordinate 1,167 downwards.
GGCGGTTGGCAAATTGCCGCAGTTAAACGTGTTTGGCAATGATTACGACACACCAGATGGTACGGGCGTGCGTGACTATATTCATGTGATGGATTTGGCCGAAGGCCACTTAGCGGCACTGAAATTTTTAATGCAGCACCCGGGCTTGCATACCTTTAATCTGGGTACAGGTCGTGGTTATAGCGTGCTTGAAATGATCAAGGCGTTTGAAGCCGCAAGTGGTAAGCCCGTGCCTTATACCGTTGCGCCGCGTCGTGCGGGTGATATTGCCAGCTGCTATGCGAGCGTTGAGTTTTCAGCGCAAACACTGAACTGGCGCGCAACACGCAGCTTAAAAGACATGTGTGAAAGTAGCTGGAAGTTTCAGCAAAATATTTAAACGCGTGACTTAGGCGTTGCGCTTCAAAAAGCGCTCGTCTGATAAGGCCAAGAGCCACGCCATGATCATGATGTAAAAGCTGAGCGTGCGAATGCCGCGCAGGATGAGCTCGGTCCAACCAAAGACAAAAAAACCAATACACAGTACCAGGCCCATTGCGGCAGCAACGCGCGCGGGCTGTGCAACGTGCGCTGCAAGACGGCGCGCAAAAATCCAAATCGGGGCGAGGTACATCAACAAGAGCGCCGTTAAACCAAGCACGCCATGGCTCGCCATGCTGAATAGCATGTCGTTATGTGGTTCTGAAAAGTTTTGACTAATCGTAAAATCTGACACGATACCCTTGCGCCAATATTCTTCTAGCATCGGGCCAAAGTTTTGTGTGGCGCCATTGCCAAAGATTGGGTTGACTTTAAACATCAACCAGGCGCTTTGCCAGAGTTGCAGGCGGCCGCACTCTGAGGATATGGCCAGCGGGTTTTGTAGACAGTCTGCTGTTTGCGTCACCATATCCTGAGTTCGTTGCCGCATGACCGCACTCGACGCGAAGATAGCGGTGGCAATGATCATGGCGACGAGCGCAAGTATTAGCAATTTGCGCGGATTGGCTTTGCCACCCACTAACATGAGGCCGATCACTATGAAAAATGGTACGGCCAGCCAGCCCCCCCGTGTTTGGGTGGCGATAAAGCCCACTAAACCAACGGCGATGGTTAGTATTTTGAAGGCAACTTCAGTTCGACGAAAACGCGTTAAGCGCCAGCCAATTGAAAAGGTGGCTAACACCG
>CAIYCP010000615.1 GCA_903924715.1 uncultured beta proteobacterium | reverse complement strand
TGACAGCCAGGCCGAGTCGAATAAAAGAAGTCATCACAGTCCCATTTAGCTACCCAAGAGATGAAAGTCTTCATGGGTCTCAGGTTTTTGCTGATTTGCGCAGCCATATCCATGCGTTAGTCATGCAAGAGTATGCCGTACAACAAAAGCAGTTGGTCAGTGGCCGATGAATTCAGCCATTATTATTAATCGTATTTTCGAGCGAGAGTCAAGATGAACAATAATCGTAGAAAGCTGATTCAAACAAGCGGTGCCTTACTGGGTTTGTCCACAATCGGTTTTCCAGCGCTTGGGCAGGCGCGTAGCAAAGTTAAGGTCGGTTATCTGCACACGCCTGCAGTAGACGGTCAAATCTGGACTGGCGATCGCATCGGTAGTTTCGCGAATAATGCATTGGATATGGAGTTTATTGAGTTCACTACTGGACTTGAGCTCTTTCAGGCAATGGTTGGGGGCAGTTTGGATATGCTTTCGACTGGTGCGGTGGTATCTAATTTTCCAGCACGTGGTCAGGGTAAAGTTTTTTTAATTAATAACGTTGAGTTTGCGACTGCACAATTGTGGGTGCGCGAGGATATGGGGATTAAGACTTTTGCGGATTTGAAAGGTAAAAAAATCTCAACAACAACGGGTACAACAGCCCATGTTTTTTTAGATAACGCCTTGCGTGCCAACAACATTGATGCTTCGTCGGTTGAGATTGTCAATCAGCGGATGGCTGAAGCCGTGACTTCGTTTATCTCTGGTGCAGTTCCTGCGGTTGCTTTGTGGGTTCCTTTTGACATCACGGTGCGCAACAAAGTGCCTGGTGCGAAAAAGCTAGTGGATGCTTCGGCGTATTATCCGCAGGCTGCGATCACAGGAGGCTGGGCCGCCCGCAATGACTATTACGAAAAAAATAAAGAGATTTGCCGACGTGTCATTAAGGGATGGGCGCTTGCCAACGATGCACTGATCAACGATCCGACGGCGGTTCAAGCGTTGCAAGAAGCGAAGTATAAAAATGTTCCTCTTGCTGACTTCAAAGAACAATTTAAGGCATCAAAATACTTTTCTTCAACCGAGTGGACAAAGATGTACGCAGATGGAACTGCCGCCAAATGGTTGCAGCAGGTCACTGATTTTTTTATCAAAGCAGGCGGCATTCAGAACGCGGTGCCCGCGACCACCTACTTTGATTCAAAACTTTACTTAGAAACTATTAAAGCCTAACCGTATGAAAACCACCTTTGACTATATCGTTGTCGGCGCCGGTTCGGCCGGTTGTCTTGTCACGAATCGCTTAATTCAAGCAGGGCACTCTGTGCTGTTGCTTGAGGCGGGTGGTCCAGATAAAAATTTTTGGATTCATTTGCCCATCGGGTATTTTAAAACCATGATGAATCCAAAATTTTCGAGGCACTTCGATACTGAGCCCAGTGATGGCACTGGTGGCCGTAATGTGGTGTGGCCCCGCGGGAGAGTACTTGGTGGGTCGTCGTCAATTAATGGCCTCATCTATATTCGTGGTCAACACGACGATTACAACGACTGGGCCAAATTGGGCGCGACCGGCTGGAACTATGACAACGTGTTGCCATATTTCAAGCGTTCAGAACATTATGCCGGCGGTGAAACAGCTTTTCATGGTGCTTCTGGCCAATTAGGTGTTTCTGATTTGCGTAACGACCATCCCTATTGTGAGGCCTGGCTTGAGGCGGCGAAACAGTTTGGCTTGCCTGCCAATAAAGACTTTAACGCTGAAACAGATTATGGCGTTGGTGCCTATCAACTGTCGATTAAAGATGGTTGGCGCTCATCGGGTGCGCGCGCATTTTTGCGTCCTGTCATGAGCAACCCAAATCTGACGATCGTGACTCATGCACAGGTTTCGCGCGTGCTGTTTGACGGTCAGGTTGCTGTTGGGGTTGAATGGATCGAGAACGGTGTAACGAAACAAGCACAGGCTGAGCGTGAAGTTTTATTGTGTGCCGGTGCTTTGCAATCGCCGCAATTACTGCAGTTGTCTGGTGTAGGGCCTACCGCGCTCTTGCAACAGCATGGGATCGCTGTTGTGGCAGATTCACCTGAAGTTGGTGAGAATCTTCAAGATCATTATCAAGCGCGCGTGATCGTGAAGCTCAAGAAAAAAATGTCGATTAATGATCAGGTACGTAATCCATTTGAGCTTGCCAAAATGGGTCTGCAATGGTTGTTCAACAATAGTGGCCCGCTGACTGTGGGTGCAGGGCAAGTGGGGGGGTTAGCCCGCACCAAGCACGCACGTGATCATCGCGCAGATGTTCAATTGATTATTATGCCTTTGTCCGTTGATAAGCCAGGTGAACCTTTGCATGATTACTCAGGCTTTAGTGCGGCGGTTTGCCAATGCCGCCCTGACAGTCGCGGTCGCCTGTCAATTCGTTCTGCAGATCCCTTTGATCAGCCAAAAATTGAACCTCAGTATTTTTCAGCTGAACACGATCGTAAGGTCATTGTGGCGGGTCTTGAAATGCTGCGCGAGATTTATGCGCAGCCAGCGTTTAAAGATCTATGGGATGTTGAAACTATGCCTGGCGATATGGATCTTTGGACCTTCGCTCAAACGCGTGGTGGCACGGTGTATCACCCAAGTGGCACCTGTCGTATGAGTGATGATGGGCATTCGCCGGTGGATTCACAGTTGCGTGTGCGTGGCGTTGAGCGTCTACGCGTGATCGACGCCTCGGTGATGCCAACGGTAGTATCGGCCAACACCAACGCTGCGACCTATATGATCGCTGAGCGCGGTGTTGAGATGGTGCTTCAAGCGAATTAGCTTGGTTTCCAGCCTTTTGGTACGCGTGGCTTTTTGATTTTTGAAACTTCGCAGATCACGTCTGCGATGCCTGAAAAATCAATCGCGCCAAACTCAGCTGCGCGTGCCTGGCTAAACGATTCGTGCACTGCAGCCGCAACGGGCATCGGTACTTTAGCGGCATGGGCGGCATTGACGACCAGTGAGAGGTCTTTGTGCGCGAGATCAATGGTAAAGCCTGGTGTCGTATCGCCCGCCAAGACTTTATTCGGAAAATTCATGCGCAGCTGGCCATTATTGGCCGAAGTGCCGAGCAAGACCGCAAGCGTTTTTGTGATGTCTAAACCAAAGCGCTGTGATAACGCGAGGGCTTCACCATTGACTTGGGTCAAAGTGATGGCAACGTAATTATTAACGAGCTTGGTTCTGCCCCCTGTGCCTACTGGGCCACAATGAAACGTTGCGTTGCCCATTGCATTTAATAAAGGAGTGATCGTTTTAAAGTCGGCTTCTGATGCGCCCACCATAAATAAACACTCAGCACGGTCAGCATGTTCGGCTAAGCGGCCAACCGGGGCATCAACCATAGTCAAGCCATGCTTGTTGGCTTCAGCGCTTAGGCGATCAGTTGCCAGAGGATCAATCGTACTCATGTCCATCAAAATACTGCCTTTTTTTGCATTTGCAAAAATTCCGTCAGCGCCGTACGAGACTTTTTCAACTTCGACTGAGCTCGGAAGCATGGTGATAATGACACTACAGCTGCTGGCAATCTCGGCGATGCTCTGACCCGCTTGGGCACCGAAGGAGACAAGTTCTTTGACGGCTTGCTGATTAAGATCCAGCACAATGAGCTCAAAGCCCTTTTTTTGTAAATGCGAAGCCATGGGTTTGCCCATACGGCCCAGTCCGATAAAGCCTATTTTCGTGCTCATTGCGTGTCTCCAGAGGTGGGTGTCATACTTTGCTAGTATAGACAGGTATAGTGGCTGCACTGAAATGCCTGCTCAGGGGGACGTCGTGATTAAAAATATTTGGTGAATACTGTTCGAGCCTTCCGTTATCGTGTAAAGTCATTACACAAAACTGTACTAATTAAAACAATCATAAACGCTGCGATTTAAGTTAAGCCTAGGGCTCAACAGAGTTTGAATTTGACAGCGTCTACGACCTACGGAGACACCGCATGACTTCAGCATTTAAAGGGCGTCGCTCGCTCATTCAAGGCGCAGGCTTAGTTGCAATGGCTGCAAGCAGTCCGTTATTAGTACGCCGCGCGTTTGCGGCAGAGCCAATCAAGATTGGCGTTCCCTGTGCCCTCACGGGTTCGCTCGCCGTCGTGGCAGAGCAGACTAAGCGCACGGCGACCCTGTTTGCTAAACAAATGAATGCTGCCGGTGGCATCAACGGACGACCCATTGAGCTGATTATTGAAGATACTGGCGGTAACCCTGCTACGTGCGTGCGTAAAGTTCAGCAAATGGTTGAGCGTGATGGTTGCCGAATTTTTACTGGGATCACGTTTTCGTCTGAAACGCTGGCAGTGATGCCACGCCTGGCAGAGTGGGATTCTATTTATGTCGCCTGTGGTAACGGCGATGCGAGTATGACGGCAGATGCCTTTGTTCCTAACTTCTTTCGTGGCAATCCGTCGGGCCCAACAGAGGCGCGCCTGCTGTCGCTCTACATTAAAGATTCGGGCCTGAAAAAGTTTTATGCAATCGGAATGGACTATTCCTGGGGGCATTCGACAGTGGCCGCGTTTGAACAAGAGATGAAGCGCAACAATATCGAGTTTGTTGGAAAAGTATTCGCCCCAACGGGTACACGCGACTTCTCTAGTTACATTACCAAGATCCGTCAATCGGGCGCTGATGGCTTAATGATGGTGCAATCAGGTGATGATGCCAATGCCTTTATGACACAGGCGGCCCAATACCGTTTGGGCGATAAAGTCAAAATGTTTACAACGTTGATTGAGCTTTCTACCATCAAAGCAGTGGGTGAGGCTTCAAAAGGCGTCATTGGTACGATGCGGTACATGTCAACCTACGACGACCCTGTCAACAAAACTTTTGTGGATATGTTTACAAAAGAAATTAAAGAAACACCTGACTGGAATGATGGTGAACAATGGAAAGCGCTGCAGTTTATTGCGACAGCCATTAAAAAAGCGAACACGACAAAATCAACTGATTTGATCAAGGCCTTAGACGGAATGGAGTTAGATACCGTCAAAGGCAAGGCAAGCTTTAGAGCCTGTGACCATCAAAGCATGGAGGATGGTTTTGTTGTGCAGGTTGATAAGGTTGGAAATGCATTGCTGCCAGTCCTAGTTAAAAAATATCCAGCTGAGCAAATCACGCCAGCATGTTTGAAAAAGACATTTGATAGCTAGTTTGCACTTGAGGCGAGAGACGCAACATTGCTGAAGCGATGTTGCGTCTTTGTTTGAGCGAATACTGACAAGGCCTGTTGTGGAAACATTTTCATTTATTTTGATTCAGTTGCTGAACGCACTGTCTCAAGCCTCCTTATTATTTTTTTTGGGAAGCGGTCTCGCCTTGATCTTTGGCATCATGCGAGTCGTCAATTTTTCACACGGTGCACTGTATATGCTGGGCGCCTATATTGGCTACACAGTTGCCCGCTTAACGGGTAGTGTCTGGCTTGCGATGCTGATCGCTCCTTTGCTGGTGGGTTTGCTTGGGTTGCTATTTGAAATGGGTTTTTTGAGGCATCTCTATAAGCGGGATGAAGATGCTTTTTTACTTGTGACATTTGGTTTGACTTTGGTGCTCGCTGAACTGACACGCCTGACCTGGGGAGCACCACCTTTACAAGTCCTTTTGCCAACGGGCCTGACAGACGTTGTGTTCATTTTCGATGAGCCAATGCCTGTTTATCGCTTATTTCTAATCGCAGCAGGTACGATTTCTTCGCTTTTGATTTGGCAGTTTCTTGAACGTACCCGCTTAGGTCTATTGATTCGAGCCACTTCTCAAAATGCGCAAATGGTGCATGCGTTAGGGGCAGACATCAATTTAATTCGCTCTGGCGTCTTTGCGCTTGGCTGTGGCTTGGCAGCGTTGGGTGGCGTGTTAGCAGCACCTTCGCTCACGGCGTCTCTGGGTATGTCTTCTGCGGTGATTGATGCGTTTGTGATCGTGATCATTGGTGGCATGGGAAGCTTCTTAGGTGCCATTCTAGGCAGCTTAATCGTTGCCTGTGTACAGACATTTGGAAATTTCTTTTTCCCTGATTTTGCACTGGTCTTTCTGTATGCGCTCATGCTAGGCGTACTGATTATTCGACCTGGTGGTCTTTTGGGTAAGGAGGTTTAGTCGCCATGCGTAGCAAAGTTTTAGGTTTGGCCGCGATTGCCTTACTCATTTTTGCCCCCACGTTCTTGCCTGTCTATGCGATGACTTTGCTGACAGAGCTTGTGATTCTGGCATTATTTGCCATGAGTCTAGATTTGATGGTGGGGTACACCAAGTTGGTGTCTTTTGGCCACGCTGGTGCCTACGGGTTGGGCGCTTACGTTTGCGGCTTGATTACCCTGAACAGCACCATTCCGCTCCCGTTTGCCGTGGGGCTCACCGCAATCATTGTTTGCATAATCGCTGTGGCAATCGCCTGGAGTTGTACGATGGCCACGGGTGTGTCGTTTGCGATGCTCACGCTTGCGTTTGGTCAGTTAGGTTACGCGGTTGCGATCAAATGGGTCAGCGTGACCGGAGGCTCTGACGGACTGTCAGGGATCTCAAAGCGGATCGGTCCCTTTGGTTGGGCGTTCCTGACGACGAAAGCGGGCTTCTATTTGTTTGCGCTTGGATGCCTGTTAGGGGCTTACTTTTTGTGTCGGGCCTTAATTCGTGCGCCCTTTGGTCAGGTTCTGCGCGGTATTCGTGAAAACGAAATGAAAGTGATCGCGCTTGGCTACAACACACGCAGATATAAGATTGCGGTGGTCGCCCTGGCCTATATGTTTGCAGGTATCGCGGGCGCACTCTATGCAAGTTTTGCGGGCTTCGCCAATCCAGAGATGCTTTTTTGGACAGTCTCAGGTCAAGTCTTGATTATGGTGATCGTAGGCGGAAAAGGTACCCTGATCGGGCCCATGTTAGGCGCCGTATTTTTTATTATGGTCGAACATAAGTTAAGCGAGATCACCGAGACCTGGGGTCTGTTTATGGGGATTATCTTCATTGCGTTTGTCATGTTCGCACCTGACGGGATCATGGGCATCCTTAAAAAGAGAATCTTTAATAAAGAAGTGACGACTACGACTTTTCAAACGCTTGAAGTGCCTGCAAATCAGGGGCAAGTGAAATGACAACTGCCTTGACCTGTGTGGGTGTCGGTCGAAATTTTGGTGCACTCGCCGCTTTAGCCGATGTCAGTTTTGAAGTGCAACCTGGCGAAGTACGGGCCGTGATTGGTCCGAACGGCGCAGGTAAATCAACCTTGTTCAATGTGATTGCCGGAACGCTTAAACCTACCGGTGGGCAAGTGCTTGTTCATGGTCAAGATTTAACCGGCATGCGATCGCAAGTCGTTTGTCAAAAAGGGGTGTCGCGCACGTTCCAGCTGTCGGCCTTGTTTCCCGAAATGTCAGCCTTCGATAATGTTCGACTTGCAGCGCAAGGCAAACTCGCGGGGCGCTGGAAGATGTTCGGCGGTGCGCACGTACTGGAGGAGGCTGCTGAATTAGCGCAAAGTGCGATGGTACGTTTAAATCTACAGGGGATTGCTGACTCCCCAGCCGGCACTTTATCGCATGGCGATCAGCGTTTGGTCGAGGTCGCCATGGCGCTCGCACAGCGACCCAAAATTTTAATGCTCGATGAACCAACGCAAGGGATGTCAATCCGAGAGACGCAACGGACCGTTGAGACGCTTCGAGCGATGCTCGGAGAGGAAAACTTGACTGTGGTCTTGGTTGAGCATGACATGGATGTTGTTTTCAGTTTGGCAGATCGTATCGCGGTGCTTCATCGTGGTCGTTTGATTGCTGATGGTTCGGTCGAGGAAGTAAAAGCGGATGCTGCCGTGCAAGATGCGTATTTAGGAGGGCTCGACTGATGCTTGTACTTGAGGATGTACATGCTTTCTATGGCCCGAGTCATGTTTTGCATGGGGTCTCAATGACATTGCAAGCCGGTACCATTGGCGCAGTGTTGGGCCGTAACGGCGTAGGCAAATCGACAACCGTTAAAGCGATTATGGGGCTCGTGCCCGTGTCTCAGGGGCAAGTCAAGCTCGGTATGCAAGACATTACGCGAATGAGTCCCCATTTAGTGGCACGCGCTGGCGTTGGCTACGTACCTGAAGGCCGTATGCTGTTTCCGGACTTGACGGTGCTTGAAAATATTCAAGTCGCGCAGCGTGTCGTGGCTAAGCGTTGGACAACTGCAGCGCTATTTACCTTGTTCCCTCGTTTGCAAGAAAGAATTCATCACAAAGGTAGCCAGTTATCTGGAGGCGAACAGCAGATGGTTGCCATTGCGCGCGCTTTGGCAAGCGATCCAGAGCTTCTACTGCTCGATGAACCTTCGCAAGGCTTGGCCCCAAAGATCGTACGTGAATTAGTTGATGTGTTTATTCAGTTGAAGAACGAAGGCGTATCTTTATTATTAATTGAACAAAATTTGAATCTGGCAGAACGCATCGCAGATCAGATGTTTGTCATGGCAAAAGGTCAAATTGTGTATGACGCGCCCATTGCCAAGTTCAGGACAGAAATTGAAAGCGTAAAGTCACAATACTTGACACTATAAGGCGGGTAGGGCCATGCACTCTAATTTGAAAATTATTAATACCTTTGCAAACGCTCAGCAATATAGCGACCTAGAGCAGGAACAGGCCAAACTTAAAATTGTCGATGCCCACTTTCATCTGTGGGACCTTGCAGGCCCAATTAATTATCACTGGTTGGTTAAGCCTGAACACAATTGGCTTGGTAATTATTCTGCTTTTATGCGTTCTTATTTGGCACCTGAATACATCAGGGCTACAGCCATGCACAACTTGATTGGCTCGGTTGCCATTGAGGCTGAATGTGATCGTAATCAGCAAGTCCCTGAAACTGAATTTTTTACGAAGGTCAATGAAACCTATGGCCTGCCAAGTGTCATTGTCGCGCATGCTTGGGTGGATACGCCTAACGCAGAAGAAATTCTTGCACAGCAAGCCTCGTTCAAGTTAGTGCGTGGGATTCGTACCAAGCCAATCATTGGCGCTAAACCGGGCGACAGTGTGCGCGGTCAGCCGCGAAGTATGCAAGATCAGAAGTGGCTGAAAGGTTTAGAACTTTTACAAAAATACAAGCTCTCGCTTGATTTGAGACTGCCTTGGTGGCATCTGGAAGAGGGCGCTGAAGTGGCCGCCCAGCTACCTGAGTTGCCAATGGTACTCAACCATACCGGATACCCCTGGCATCGTGATGAAGCCTCGATGGCTGGGTGGCGTAAGGGGATGCAAGCCCTCGCAAAACAGGCTAATGTTACGTGCAAAATTTCAGGGCTTTGCGTCGCAGATCGCCCATGGACCTTGGAAGAAAATGGTCCGATCATCAAAGAGGTGATTGATTTATTCGGGGTCGATCGCTGTATGTTTGCATCGAACTTTCCGGTGGATAGCTTAAAAGGAAGTTGGGATTACGTTTTTACGCAATTTAAGCGAGCGGTTGCCCATCTTTCGTTGGATGATCAGCAAAAGCTCTTTGCAGATAACGCCATTCGCGTGTATCGAATCCCTACTTGATTGAGTTGGTATTTAAATGAAAAAGACGTATCAGATCGCGGTGCTGCCAGGCGACGGTATTGGCCGTGAGGTGATGAGCGCGTCTCTGGCTGTTTTAGAGGCTGTTCAAAAACAGATTGGTGTGGTGTTTGATACACGCACCTATCCTGCCGGGGCGCAACACTATCTTGATTCAGGCGAGTCTTTGCCTGAGAGCACGTTAGCGGCTTGTCGCGCGGCTGATGCGATTTTATTTGGTGCGATGGGGTTGCCGCACGTGCGAGGTGCTGACGGCACTGAGATTATTCCACAGCTTGATATACGCTTCGCCCTCGATCTTTATGCGGGCGTGCGTCCCATTCGAACGTTTCCGGGCTTGCCGGTACCGCTGGCCAATCCCTTGGCGAGCAAGATCGATTT
>CAIYCP010000614.1 GCA_903924715.1 uncultured beta proteobacterium | reverse complement strand
CTCGGTGACGGTAAAGTCGGCGATTACGCCGTCTTTCATGGGGCGAATGGCCTCGATATTGCCAGGCACCCGACCCAACATTTGTTTAGCCTCACGGCCAACTGCCTGGATGATTTTTTTGCCGCCGGGGCCACCATCGTGGCGAATCGCGACAACCGAAGGCTCGTCGAGCACAATCCCTTTGCCACGGACGTAAATCAGCGTGTTGGCGGTTCCGAGATCGATCGCCATATCACTAGAAAAATAACTACGCAGGAATCCGAACATGAGAGCCCAGCCAGAATAAAAGTTGATGCACGCAGCCTGCCGTGAATAGCCTTGCATCATAACTTATAATTCTGTTTAGATCGATAAAACAAGCGTCCGTCAAGCTCGCAAACCTACGCTGCGAGACGCACTGTGACCAAACCGCTTTGCTCTCGGCTATTTAGCTAGCCTCTTAACCAATCAAAAAGCAGCGACTTATGGCTATTACCGAACAAGAAGTCACCCGAATCGCACGCCTTGCACGCCTGACGTTATCGGCCGAGCAGCGCGCCCAGGCACAAGACGATCTGAGCAAGATTCTTGGCCTAATTCAAGAGCTTCAAGCCGTTGACACGTCTGCGGTCGAGCCCCTGGCCCACCCGCTGTCTGCACTCAAAGATGTACACCTGCGACTGCGCGATGACGTCGTCACCGAAACCTCGTCGCTTGAGCGGCGCGCAGCCTTGATGGCCAATGCCCCTGGCACAGCAGAGGGGCTGTTTTTAGTTCCAAAGGTGATCGAATAAATGAGCGCCGCGCTTCATACTTTTCCAAGCCTCACCAGTCTGCGCACCGCCCTGTCTGAGGGCAAACTCAGCGCAACTGAATTGGCGCAGGATTGCCTCAAGCAAATACAAGTTCAGCAGGCCCTCAACGCCTTTGTGCATGTTGACCCCGAGCTGACCCTCGCCCAAGCCCGTGCGGCCGATGCGCGTCGTGTTGCCGGTACAGCAGGGCCCCTGACAGGCATTCCAATCGCGCACAAAGACGTGTTTGTCACGCAAGGTTGGCGCAGCACTGCGGGCAGCAATATGCTCAAACACTATGTCAGCCCGTTTGATGCCACGGTCGTGAACAAATTGCTTCAAGCTGGCTGCGTCAGTTTGGGCAAACTCAACTGTGATGAGTTCGCCATGGGCTCGGGTAACGAGCACTCGGCGTTCGGCCCTGCCCATAACCCCTGGGATCACAGCTGCGTGCCAGGTGGCTCATCCGGCGGCTCGGCTGCGGCAGTAGCCGCGCGGCTTGTATTAGCCAGCACAGGCACCGACACGGGCGGCTCTGTGCGACAACCCGCCGCGCTGTGCGGGATCAGCGGCATCAAGCCCACCTACGGTTCGGTGTCGCGTTACGGCATGATTGCCTACGGCTCGAGCCTGGATCAGGCCGGGGTCATGGCGGTCGCCGCAGCCGATCTCGTTGAGATGCTTGACACGATCAGCGGCTTTGATGAACGCGACGCCACTAGCGCCGAGCAGTGCCGCGGCGTGCCCAACGCACCTGGCCGTATTCAGGGCGAATTTTCTAAAGCAAGCGCTCACTACACAAACCAAGGCATATTGCCGCTCAAGGGTTTGCGCATTGGCGTACCCAGCGAGTATTTTGGTGATGGCCTTTCAAGCGAGGTTGCAACCGCCATCGAGGCCGCGTTAACGCAATTCGAGGCACTCGGCGCACAGCGCGTAGCCATCTCTCTACCCCGTACACGTCTTTCGATTCCGGCGTATTACGTCATCGCGCCTGCCGAGGCCTCAAGTAACTTGTCGCGTTACGATGGCGTGCGTTACGGGCACCGAAGCAGCTCATACTCTGATCTTGCCGACATGTCCGGACGCTCACGCGCTGAGGGCTTTGGTCCTGAAGTACAGCGCCGCATTTTGGTCGGCACGTACGTACTGTCGCATGGCTATTACGATGCGTATTATCTTCAAGCACAGCGCTTGCGCCGCATGATCGCCGACGATTTTCAGGCGGCACTCACGCAGCAATGCGATGTCATCATGGGCCCTGTGACCCCAACAGTTGCCAAACAAATCGGCGATCACAAAGATGATCCGACCGCAGACTGGCTTGCAGATATTTATACCCTTGGTTTGAATCTGGCCGGATTGCCCGGCATGTCAATCCCCTGCGGTTTCGGCAAAAGCGGTGCTGGCAAAGCATTGCCGATCGGTCTACAAATTATTGGGGACTACTTTGACGAAGGGCGTTTGCTCGCGATCGCACATCAGTATCAACTCGCCACCGATTGGCATCAACGTAGCGCGGGGCAAGCATAATGGCTTATGAAATTGTCATTGGTCTCGAAACGCACACGCAGCTCTCGACTCAGACCAAAATTTTCTCGGGCAGCAGCACCCGCTATGGTGCACAGCCCAATACGCAAGCGAACGAGGTCGATATGGCACTGCCCGGCACCCTGCCGGTCATGAACCGTGCTGCCGTTGAACATGCCATTCGCCTTGGTCTAGCGGTTGGCGCCACCATTGCACCACGTTCGATCTTTGCGCGAAAAAATTATTTTTATCCTGATCTGCCTAAAAACTATCAAATCAGTCAGTACGAAATCCCTGTCGTGTTAGGCGGATCCCTCACGTTTTTTGTCGGTGAAAAAGAAACAACCATCAACCTGACGCGCGCGCATCTTGAAGAAGATGCAGGCAAATCGTTACACGACAACTACGTTGGCCCACATGGCGAATCGTCAACGGGCATCGACCTCAATCGTACCGGCACACCCTTGCTTGAAATCGTCTCTGAGCCCGAAATGCGCTCGGCGGCTGAAGCCGTGGCCTATGCCAAAACACTACATAGTCTGGTGATGTGGCTAGGCATTTGTGACGGCAACATGCAAGAAGGTTCGTTTCGCGTTGATGTCAACGTATCCGTGCGCCCAGTCGGACAAAAAGAATTTGGCACGCGCTGCGAAATCAAAAACGTGAACTCTTTCCGCTTTATTGAACGCGCCATCAATTACGAAGTACGTCGCCAGATCGAACTCATCGAAGACGGCGGTAAAGTCGTCCAAGAAACGCGCTTATATGATGCCGATCTTGATGAAACGCGAAGCATGCGCACCAAAGAAGATGCCCATGACTACCGTTATTTTCCTGATCCAGATTTGCCACCTTTAGTGATCGGTCAAGACTGGATCGAACGCGTCAGGCAATCCATGCCCGACTTGCCTGATGCGCTCAGACAACGTTTTGTAAACGAGTTTGGACTTGCGCCAGTCGATGCGGCGCAGCTTTCCAGTAGTCGTGCCATGGCAAACTACTTTCAAGAAGTCGTCGACGCCCTGCCAGCCGGCCAGGCCAAGCTCGCCGCGAACTGGCTCATGGGCGAGGTGTCAGCAACACTGAACCGCGAAGAAAAAGACATTGCTCAGTGCCCAGTGACTGCGCCGATGCTCGCCGCTTTGCTCAAACGCATTTTAGACAACACCGTTTCGAACAAAATTGCGCGCGACGTGTTTGCCGCCATGTGGGCCGGCGAAGAGAATGGCCAGCCCGACGCGATCATTGCAGCAAAAGGTCTTACGCAAATTAATGACTCTGGCGCGATCGAAGCGATGATCGACGCTGTGTTAGCCGAACAGGCTGCGATCGTGGCCGAGTATCGAGCCGGCAAACAAAAAGCGTTTAACTCGCTGGTTGGTCAAATCATGAAAGCTGCCAAGGGCAAAGCCAACCCTCAGCAGGTCAATGATTTACTCAAGGCCAAACTCGACAACGCTTAGGCTGCGCCTAAGCAGGGCCGGCTATTGAATGCCGTAGCGCGCCCGATACGCGAGCACAGCCTCGCGATATTGGGCAAACTCTACATTCTGCGCGAGTAGCGTCAAAATATCGTCGAGCGATGCAATCGTCACAACGGGCAAACCATAACGCTGCTGCACT
>CAIYCP010000613.1 GCA_903924715.1 uncultured beta proteobacterium | reverse complement strand
GCCCATTGCGTCTCGCAGTGGGGGCATGATTTCAGGCCCGAATATCTTGGTTTGTCGATGTTGCACGAACGTTGGCCCGAAGTGCCTCGTATCGCGTTGACGGCGACCGCGACCGACGTGACGCGTCGCGAAATTGCCGAGCGCTTAGCGTTGGCCGAAGCGCGGCATTTTGTCGCAAGTTTTGATCGCCCAAATATTCGTTATCACATTGTCGAAAAACAAGAGGTTCGCAAACAGCTGCTGCAGCTGTTGCGCCAAGAGCATGCCGGCGATGCAGGGATCGTGTATTGCCTCTCGCGCAACAAGGTAGATGAAACGGCCGAATTTTTATGTGAACAAGGGATTGAGGCTTTGCCCTACCATGCCGGCTTGGGCGCGGCAGTACGGACCAAGAATCAATCCCGATTCCTTCGAGAAGATGGCATTGTGATGGTGGCCACGATTGCTTTCGGCATGGGGATTGACAAGCCCGACGTTCGCTTTGTCGCGCATATTGATATGCCGAAATCAGTTGAAGGCTATTACCAAGAAACAGGACGAGCGGGTCGCGATGGGCTCCCAGCAACGGCCTGGCTTGCCTATGGCTTACAAGATGTCGTGCAGCAGCGTCGAATGATCGACGAGTCCAGCGGTGACGATGCGTTTAGAAGGCGTCTGGGTTCGCAGCTTGATGCGATGCTGGGTTTGTGTGAAACGATCTCGTGCCGCCGCCAACGCCTGCTGCAATATTTTGGCCAGTCAATGACGGCATGTGGAAATTGCGACAACTGCTTGACCCCGCCTCAGGCCTGGGATGGCACGGTGGCAGCACAAAAAATGCTGTCGGCGATTTATCGACTCTGGAAAGAACGCGGACAGCGCTATGGCGCAGGCCATTTAATCGATATTTTGCGAGGCAAGCAAACCCCGCGGGTGCTTGAGCACGGCCAC
This sequence comes from uncultured beta proteobacterium, assembly GCA_903924715.1. Taxonomy (GTDB): domain Bacteria; phylum Pseudomonadota; class Gammaproteobacteria; order Burkholderiales; family Burkholderiaceae_B; genus Zwartia. Next base: position 720 of record CAIYCP010000613.1, on the reverse strand, counting down.
GCGGCACTCTCGGTTTTCGGGATTGGGCAAGATCTGTCTGAGCAGGCTTGGCGCAGCGTATTGCGGCAGCTGCTCGCCTATGGGTTGTTGATGGTCGATCAAGAGGGTTACGGTACGCTTGCGCTCACAGATCAAAGTCGCGCGGTATTAAAAGGCGAGCGCACACTTATGCTGCGTCGTGAAGCTGAACGGACGTCCGAGCGCTCGAGCCGAACGAGCGGTACGCCGCGCGGTAAAGCGTTGCAACCTGAGCTACCGATGGCAGCGCAACCAATTTTTGAGGCATTGCGAAACTGGCGCGCCGGTATTGCGCGAAGCCATGGGGTACCTGCCTATGTCATTTTTCATGATGCAACCCTGCGTGAAATTGCACTGGCACGCCCAGATAATCTTGAGCTATTGAGTCATGTCAATGGCGTGGGGGTTCGTAAGCTTGAGTCCTACGGTGAGTCGATCTTGGCGTGCATCGCTGAATTCGAAGATGCTGAGTAAGCGCGCAGAGTGTCTAGTTAAGGTTTCAGACGTCGCCTGAGGTTATTCGAACAGCTCTCCGCCCTGACTGGCGCCGCTCGGTGGCTTTAAGCCTAAATGGCGCCAGGTTGTTTGCGTCGCCATGCGACCGCGTGAGGTGCGCTGTAGATAGCCGTGTTGAATCAAATAGGGTTCAATCACATCTTCAATCGTGTCGCGCTCTTCACCAATAGCGGCGGCTAAGCTGTC
>CAIYCP010000612.1 GCA_903924715.1 uncultured beta proteobacterium | reverse complement strand
TTGATTTCAGAATCCAGAAACTTGACGATCTCTGTATCCTCGCTGCGGCAGGCGATGCCCGCCCAGTTGTCTGCCCCAATCCCCTTGACCATTGCATATTTTCCGGGTGCGTCTTTGAGCACCATTGCTAGTGTTGGAACTGTATTGAAGACTACGTCGGCTTTGCTTTGCGCTAGCGAAATATAGGCCGCAGGATGATCGTCAAAGATTTTTAACTCTTTGAATCCAGCGCCGCCGGCAGCTTTGAGCGCATCGTTGATTTTGGCCTGCAAGACCTGACCAGGAGACCCCAGTTTGACCGCAATGATTTTGTTGTTGAGATCTTTAGGCGATTTGATTGTGGCTTCGTCACCGGCACGCACGAGCATTGCTTGTGAGGCCTCGGCATAGGGCAGACTAAACCCAACACGCTTGACGCGTTCGGCGGTGTAAGACATCGCGCTCATGATGATGTCAAACTTACCAGAGTAAAGCGAAGGGATCACCCCAGCCCAAGCCGTATCGATCACGGTAGGTTTGACGCCCAGAGTTTTGCAAAAAATATCGGCTAAGTCGATGTCATAGCCAATGATATTGCCATCTTTGCGAAAAGTAAAAGGTGGGTATGCCGCCTCGACGCCAATCCGAAGTTCGCCCGATTTTTTGATTTGCTCAAGTGTTAAGGGCGCTGCAAGCGCACTGCGAGTGGGTAACAAAGACAAAGCGCTGAGCGAACCGGCTGTTATTAAAAGCTTACGGCGGGCGGGGTGATTCACCATGATGTTTTTCCTTTTTGGGGTCACAAGAAATGTTGCACTGTTAGGGTGCAGCAATAAGCATGCCAGTTTTATGCGATCGAGGTGGTATTGCAAATGAATGTAGCAGAGGCGTAACTCTTTGGCTATTGAGCCTTGACAGCTCTTAGAATAGTTCGGGTAAACCCTAGTTTGTCCCAGTTAGATGCGTCCAAACATGGCGCATCGTTCGATGCGCAGTCGTCCAACCGAGCAAGTTTGTCGAGGCCTCTAAAATAGCCCTACTTTGTTAACCTGGGTCAAGCCGTTATGGCCCAGACTGAGCTTAACTGTATCCGTACCCGCAACTAGAGAGAATCACAGTGCCATTGCCAGACAGCCTTGAACGCGAAGAAATCCATCAACGCCAGATCACCATGCGAGCCTATCGTCGAGTCGATGGTCTTTATGAGATTGAAGGTCGGGTGGTCGACAATAAGCCGATTGAGTTCGTGGCGCCTCTAACCAACCGTGTGTTGGCACCCGGCCAATCGATTCATGACCTATGGATTCGGTTAGTGATTGACGATGAGTTCCTGATCCACGATGTGATTGCGTCATCGGATGCCACACCTTTTGGTATCTGTAAGCAAGCGCCGCCAACACTGGAAGTCATGAAGGGCGAGCGCATTGGTGCAGGATGGTCGAAGTTGGTGCGATCTAAGTTAAAAGGAGCCGCTAGCTGCACGCATCTGATGGAGCTGCTGGGCCCGATGGCGACGACTGCCTACCAAGCCCTCTGGCCTGTGGTGCGTACCCGCCCTGATCCTTTGGATGCAAACGGACGCCCCACTAAAATTGACAGCTGTTATGCGTATGCCAGCAATCGCGAAGTGACCTTGAAGTTATGGCCGAAGTTTTATGACGGACCTAAACCTTGAATTGCCCCACGCTATACTCAAATCATTAGATAAACAAATGGTTGCGGCGCGTTGAGAAACGATGTGCCGACAGACCTAAAAATGGAGACTTCGAATGCGTTCTTTGTTGTTTGTGCCGGCCGATAGCCCTCGTAAGCTTGAAAAATCGCTGCAAAGCGGCTCAGATGTACTGATCTTTGATCTTGAAGATGCCGTGTCACCTGCACGCAAAGAAGATGGCCGCGTTGAACTCGTAAAATTCTTAACGCAAACAAAAGCCTCCGGAATCAAAACGCCAAAACTGTACGTACGGGTTAATGCCTTGACGACCGGTATGACCCTAGCTGACTTGGGCGCCGTGATGCGCTGTCGCCCTGACGGGATCGCGTTGCCAAAGTCAACGGGCGCGGCTGACATCGCCTTGCTAGCCGCCTACCTCGAAGCCTTTGAGCACATGTTTCCAAAGCACGGTGGTGAAGCAACTCAAACCGCAATCCTGCCCATCGTCACAGAAACCGCTGAAGCACTGGCTGGGTTAAACAGCTACCGCGGTGCCTCGCCACGCTTGGCTGGGTTGATGTGGGGTGCTGAAGATTTAGCGGGCGACATCGGTGCACTGACCAACAAAGATGAAGAAGCGCCTGAGCAATGGACGTCACCTTTTAATATGGTGCGTAACCTCTGTCTGTTTGCCGCCGCCGCGGCGGGCGTTCCTGCCATTGATACCGTACCAACCGACATCAATAATCCCGAGGCCTTGCTGCGTGAGACGCGTCGCGCCTACCGTGATGGCTTCTCAGCGAAAGCGGCGATTCATCCGGGCCAGGTGCCCGTGATTAATCAGGCGATGACGCCGGATGCGCAAGCGCAAGAGTGGGCTAAGCGTGTGATTGCAGCCTTTGCCGCAAACACGAGCGTGGGCGTGGCGACGTTAGATGGCAAGATGCTTGATACTCCCCACCTTCGACTCGCTAAAAAAATTGTTGCGGCGACACAGCTGAGCTAAACACTCAAGGCGTATATTGATGTCAGGCCCGCTTGCAGGCGTTCATGTGGTTGACTTGACCTCGGTTGGGATGGGCCCGTTTGCCACTCAGACCTTGGGGGACATGGGCGCTGAAGTCATTAAGGTTGAGACGACCGACGGCGATATTTTTCGTTACACGACGCCCTCTGTACACGCTGGAATGAGCGCTGCTTTTGTTCAATTGAATCGCAACAAGCGCAGCATTGTGCTGGACTTGAAAAAAGCGGATGATTTAGACGTCTTAAAAAAACTCATTGCGCGAGCCGATGTGCTGGTCTATAGCATTCGACCCAAAGCCATGCGTCGTCTAGGGTTGGATTACGAAGCGTTAAAACAAACGAATGCCCGACTGATTTATTGTGGCGCGTATGGCTTTTCAGAAAAAGGCCCGTATGCCGGGCGCCCTGCCTTTGATGACATCATTCAGGCCATGAGTGGGTTAGCAGATGTGCAGGGACGAGGCGCAGCGCAGGCACCTGCGTATGTGAACTCAATCGTTGCTGACAAAGTATCTGGGCTCACGACGGTCAACGCCATCGTCATGGCCTTGTACGAGCGCGAGCAATCTAAACAAGGGCAGGCAATCGAAGTACCAATGTTTGAAACGATGGTCGCATTCAATCTGATTGAACACATGGCGGGCGCAAGTTTTAAAGACTCTGCAGCCTCGATGGGTTATGGCAGGATTTTGTCGAAATTTAGAAAACCCTATCGCACCTTAGATGGCTACATTGGCTTGCTGCCCTACACCACAGAACAATGGCGTCGATTTTTTGAGGTGGCGGGTTGTGACGACGAGGCTAAAGATCCTCGGTTTATGGATCCTTCGCAACGTGCCGTCAACATTGACGAAATGTACGAGATCCTAGAAAAAATCGTGGCCCAGCAATCGACCGAGTATTGGGTGACGAAGCTACAGGCTGCAGATATTCCTGTGACCGCTGTTCGCTCGCTCGAAGACTTATTAGAAGATCCTCACTTAAAAGCGATTGATTTTTTTCAAACTGCCATACATCCGACCGAAGGCGAAATCAAAATGCCAGGGATGGCCGTGCAGTTCTCACGCACACCGGGATCGATTCGTCGCTTAGCCCCTCAATTGGGTGAGCATAGTGCTGAAATTCGTATCGAACTGAAGACAGACAGGAGATTATCGGAATGAGTGGCCCTTTAATTGGCGTGCGCGTCATTGATATGACGACAGTATTGATGGGGCCTTACGCCGCTCAGCTGATGGGTGATATGGGCGCTGATGTGATCAAAGTCGAATCGCCGCAAGGAGATTTGGTGCGTGATCTGGGGCCGATGCAGCATCCTCGAATGGGTGCGCTCTATTTACATGTAAATCGCAGCAAGCGCGGTATGGTGTTAGATGCCAAAAAACCAGCGGGTCTAGAGGCTATTCTTAAACTCATCGCAACAGCAGACGTGCTGTTGTATAACGTTCGTCCTCAAGCCATGAGTCGACTTGGGCTAGGCTATGACGAAGTTAAAAAAATCAACCCTAAAATTTTATATGTGGGCACGTTCGGCTTTGGTCAAAATGGTCAATATGGAAATAAGCCTGCATTCGATGATCTGATACAAGGTGCAATCGGTCTGCCATCTTTGATTCTGCAAGCGGGCTCTGATGTGCCGCGCTATGTGCCATCAAATATTGTTGACCGAACTGTGGGCCTCTATGCGGTAACGTCTGTGTGTGCCGCTTTATTTCATCGTGAAAAGACTGGGCGAGGGCAGCGCATCGATATTCCGATGTTCGAGACGATGCTGAGCCATTTATTAAGTGATCACATTGCAGGGCAAACGTTTGATCCGCCGAATGGTCCAGTGGGGTATCCGCGGTTGTTGGCCCCAGAGCGTCGTCCGTATAAAACCTCAAACGGCTATGTGTGTGCCGTAATTTACACAAACAAGCAGTGGGAGTCTTTCTTTGCGGCGATCGATCGTTTAACGATCTTTCAAAACGACCCAAGATTTGTTGATCTGAATACCCGCACGCAGCATATCAATGCACTCCAAGGCCTGGCAGCAAAAATATTTTTAGAGCGCAGCACTGAGGAGTGGCTAGCACTACTGACTCAGGCGGATGTTCCGTGTATGCCACTTCATACGCTCGAGACGATCTTTGATGACCCCCATCTTAAAGAGGTCGGTTTATTCAAATGGGATGAGCATCCAACCGAGGGTCGGGTACGTCGAGTCGATGTGCCAACGCAATGGTCTGACTCGCAGCCCGTGGCCGGAAGGCCCGCGCCACAATTTGGGCAACATAGTCGAGAGGTGTTGAGTGAACTCGGTTACAGCGACGCCGAAATTGTGAGCTTGATTGAGCAGGGTGCGACCGTATGTGCGAAAGCGCCATGAGTTTAGCTCCAGCGGTTGATGGTCGACTGAGTCATGGCTGAACCGACCGCCGCCATTGACTTATCCCGCTGGCTTCGGTCAGGCGATACGGTGTGGTGGAATCAATGTACGGCCGAGCCGCTTACCTTAACCGAGGCGCTGGTCTCGCAACGACAAACGATTGGCCGCCTCTCGATCTTTATCGGGCCAACGTATACCCCCACCTTGCAGCCCGAGCACTGCGATTACTTTGATATGCTGAGTTACTGTGGGATTGGTGAGAACCGTCGCTTGATTGCGGCAGGGGCGCTTGAGGTGATCCCGAGTCATTGTTCACAAATGCATGGTTTGATCCAAGAGGGCACGATCCCGATTGACGTCGTTTTTTTACACCTTAGTCCAGAAGGGCCAAACGGTCAGCGCAGCCTTGGCATTGCCAATGATTACCTGATTGCGGCGGCAAAACGCGCGCGGGTGGTGATTGCGGAAGTGAATCAGCAGATGCCCTGGACGTATACCACTGAGGCGTTAGAAGGGCTCCGCATTGATGCCTTTGTGCATTCGGATCGCCCCCTGATCGAGTTGCATCCTGGGCGCGTACAAGAAGTCGAAGCCAAAATTGCCGAGCATGCTTCTGCGTTTATTCATGATCGCAGCGTGCTTGAAATGGGGGTGGGCGTGATCCCTGAGGCGATTTTGCAGTCGCTTAAAGATCGACGAGATCTGGGTATCCATACGGGTATGTTGGGTGATGTTGGTGCAGACCTGATGCAGTGTGGTGCCGTCACAAACGCATTTAAAAACATCGATCGAGGCTTAACGACTGCGGGTGTGTTGATGGGTACACAGCGGCTCTATGCATACGCGCATGAAAATCGCCAGCTCAATCTGCGTCCGTATAGTCACACGCATGCGGTGTCAGTGATCGCCCAGCTTGATAATTTTGTAGCCGTAAATTCTGCGGTCGAAGTGGATTTGACTGGGCAAGTGAATGCCGAAATCGTGAACGGACAATATGTGGGTGCGACCGGAGGCCAGGTTGATTTTACGCGTGGCGCCCAATTAGCAAAAAACGGGCGATCCATTGTTGCCTTGCCGTCGGCGACTAAAAATGCCCAGCAAAGTCGTATTGTCGCGCGCATTGCATCCGGCAGCGTCACCACACTGCGCACAGATGCCGACGTGATTGTGACGGAGTGGGGCGCGGCACAGTTGAAAGGCCAAACACTCAAAGAACGGATGCGACGGATGATTGCGATCTCTCATCCAGATCACCGCGAGAGCCTGGAACGGCATGCGTATGAAGTACAGAATTAGACTGGGTACAGCACAATCCAATAATAATTTTTAACAGGAGCGCATCAATGATTGAACGAATCCATCGGATGATTAGTCGCTGTGAGCGATTTTTAAACAAAATTGCTGCTGTGATGCTCTTTGCAATCATGCTGGTGGTCGTGTGCGATGTCTTTTTGCGCTACTTTTTTAACTCGCCGCTGTCTTGGTCGTATGAGTTGATTTCACTTTATTTGATGGTGGGCTTATTCTTTTTTGCCCTGTCTGATACGTTGAACCATAACGGGCATGTCAGTGTCGATATTCTTCATAATTACATGCCTTCGCACCTTCGGCATTTTGCCGAATGCGTGGCGTATGGCTGTGCAAGCCTAGTATTTATCGGCATTTTTTATGTGTCGATCCTCCGAACGTATGAAAGCTTTATCGGCGGCGATGTCATGGCGGGCGGCATCGCCTGGCCGACGTGGGTTTCGTATGCGGCCGTACCCCTTGGTTGTGGCTTGATGCTATTACGAATGCTTTTTAGATTCGTGGGGCATGGGCTGTCATTGATTCAACGCCGTTCAGTGATCGCCTTGCCTCCCGTTGCCGGTGCCGAGGAGACGCTGTAATGTTAACAATCACAATCGTAGTGCTGCTGTTGGCGTTGCTCGCCCTAGGTTGTCCGGTGGCGCTTTCTCTAGCGGTGGCCGGAGCGGTTGGACTTTGGTCGCTTGGTGGTCTCAGTATGGTGTTGGGTGTGTTGCAAACTACACCCTTCTCGGCGGCCAGCTCTTACGAACTTATATCAGTACCGATGTTTGTGTTGATGGCTGAATTCGTTATTTTAAGCGGAGTGGCCGATAGTTTATTCAAAGCAGCGGCAACGTGGGTCGGCCGCGTACCCGGCGGGCTTGGAATGGCCACTGCAATCGCCGGTGCGGGGTTTGGTGCGATTTCGGGTTCGAGTACGGCGTCTGCCGCCACATTGTCAGCGACGACAATTCCAGCGATGTTAAAGCAAGGCTATGAGCCTCAACTCGCCTGTGGGGTTGTTGCGATTTCTGGCACGCTCGCGATGTTGATTCCACCCAGCATTGCGCTGGTGCTTTACGGCATTATTGCCGATGTGAGTATCGGCCAATTGTTGGTGGGCGGCGTCATTCCAGGCATCGTTGTCACGTTTGCAATTATGGCGACGGTCTACTATCTCGTTTGGCGTGAACCGAGTCGTGCGCCTTTGGGTCAGTCGTACAGTTTCAAAGAGAAGCTGCTGTCGCTTAAAGTCGTATGGCCGATGTTGATTTTATTTATGGCCGTGACAGGGTTTATCTACACAGGTATCGCAACGCCCACAGAGGCTTCAGGCTTGGGTGCCTTTGGCGCGTTTCTATTGGCGTGCCAAGCAAAAAAGATCAATCTACAAAGTACAACCGATGCATTGACGCGCTCTGCCCACACAAGCTGCATGATTGTGCTGATCATTTTAGGCGCACAAATTTTTGGCTACTTCTTTACGTTGACGCAGACCACGCAAGAGCTTGTGAGATGGATCGGTGCGCTCGATGTTTCGCGTTGGGTCGTGATGGCGATGATCTTGTTTGGCTATTTAATACTTGGTTGTTTGATGGACCAGATCGCGATCCTGATTTTGACTGTGCCAATCGTATTGCCCTTGGTTAAAGCACTCGGTTTTGATCCAATTTGGTTTGGCGTGATTGTCATTGTGACCGCAGAGGTGGGCATGGTAACCCCGCCGGTCGGGCTCAATGTGTTCGTGGTCTCGAGGTATACGGGTCGACCGTTGACTGAAATTTTTCAAGGCGTGATGCCCCATGTTGTGGCGCACATTCTCGTGATTGCGTTGTTTGTGGTTTTTCCTGAAATTATTTTGTGGCTACCCTCGACGATGAAGTAATTGTTTAATCAAAAAAATAACAATCACATAAACGGAGTCAAGATATGAACAAGACCAGCTTTTATTTTTTGAGCAAGAGACTGTCCGATGGCATCGTTGCAAGCTTACTGATGCTTGGTTTAAGTGCGTTAGCTCAGGCGCAGCCCATCAAGTTTCGTGTGGGGGATTCATTTCCGAATGGCCACTACATTCCAAAATCTGCGACGCTTCCCTTTTTTGACGAGGTCAAGCGCTTGACGAATGGGGCGATCGAGTATGAATATTATCCGGCAGAGCAGCTCGGCAAAGCGAAAGATATGCTTGCACTCACACTGGCGGGTGTCGTGGATATTGCTTATGTAGCACCGTCTTTTGTCGGTGACAAAATGCCACTCGCTGCGGTGGCCGAGTTGCCGCTGAGTTTTTCGACCTCGTGTGCAGGCACGGCCGCCTATTGGAAAATCGCGCAAGATGGGGGAATATTAGACAAAAAAGAATTTAAACCGCTTGGTGTGCGTGTGCTGTTCACCTTGGTACTGCCGCCCTATCAAGTGTTCTTTGCCAAGCAGAAGATTGACGGTATTAAAAGCTTTGAGGGAATGAAGATTCGCACGAGTGGCGGCGCAAAGGATATTGCAGCTCGCAAACTCAACGCCGTATCGGTGCAAATGGCCACGCCAGAAGTCTACGAGTCGTTATCCAGGGGAACGATTGATGGAATGTTGTTTCCATACTCAAGCATTTTGTCGTACGACTTACAAAGTTTAGTAAAGTATTCAACGATTGGTGAAAACTTTGGTAGCTTTATCGTGAATTACGTGATTAGCGAAAAGCGTTGGAAAACCCTTCCTGCCAATGTGCAGCAGGCTATGGTGCAAGCCGGTAACATGGTGACGGCCCAGGCCTGCGTTGTTTCGGATGAGCGTGAATCCGCCGATGTCCTCAAATTAAAGCAAGCCGGTGACACAGTGGTTGAATTGCCTGCCTCAGACAAAAAGAAATTGCTCGAGTTAATGGCGACGGTTAGTACTGAATGGGCGCAAGCGCTCGATAAACGTGGCAAAGCGGGTACCGAGATCTTGAATGCTTTTCAGGGTGCGCTTAAATGAAAATATCAGTGAAAATTGCCGCGCTAGGTCTGCTCATTGCTGCGGCTATGTTTGGCCAAGTGCGGGCCCAAGACAAGTTGCGCGTGGCAGACTCTCTGCCAGTAGGTCATTTTTTTGCAGAAACCGGCACTAAGTTTTGGATGAGTGAGGTCGCACGCATTTCAGGGATGCCGATACAGTTTGAATACTATCCGGCTGAGCAACTCGGCAAAGCCAAAGATTTGCTTGCCTTGACTCAGTCTGGGGTGGTCGATGTGGGGTATGTTGTGCCTTCGTACGCTTCAGACAAAATGCCTTTAAGTGCGGCTGCCGAGTTGCCTGGTGGGTTCTCGACCTCGTGTCAAGCAAGCTTGGCTTATTGGAAATTGTCGCGAAATGATGGCATTTTGGCTAAACAAGAGTTTGCACCAAATGGCGTGCGCCTGATGTTTGTGATCGTGTTGCCGCCGTATCAGATCTTTTCCGGAAAAAAAATAATCGATACCTATAAAAACTTAGAAGGCATGAAATTGCGTACGGCTGGTGGGGCAATGGATGCGACGGTACGCAGCTTTTCAGCCGTACCAGTGCGGATGTCGGCGCCTGAAGTATATGAATCCTTATCCCGCGGCACCATTGACGGCATGTTGTTTCCGTTTGGTAGCTTGTTGTCGTACGATTTGGCGGGTATCAGCAAGTACGGCACCTCGGATGAAAATTTTGGTAGCGCAGTACTTACGTATATGATGAGTGAGGCTCGGTTTAAAAAATTACCTGCAAAAATTCAACAGGCAATGGATGAAGCGGGTGAGGCAACGACGCGACGTGCCTGTGGGATCGCAGATAAAGACGTAGTCACGGACATTGAAAAAATTCGACAAAAGGGCGTCACCTTTGTGACGCTTTCAGCTGCGGACAAGAAAATGTTATCTGACAGCATGCAAGTGGTGGCGGCAAAATGGGGCCAAGGTCTTGATCAGCGAGGCAAGCCAGGTAGCGCTGTACTGAAGGCATTTCAGTCGGCAGTCAAAGAAAACTGAGCACTATGCGGACGAATAGTCGTTAGTAAAAAAATTAATATTTTATTTTTGGATGCATAAACATGGATTTTTCTTTTACCCAAGAGCAAGAAAGTATTCGCGAAGCGATTAGTAAGATCTGCGAGCGTTTTGATGATCACTACTGGCTTGAAAAAGATCGACACGGTGGCTTTCCAACCGAGCTGCATCAAGCGCTGGCCAAGGATGGCTGGCTGGGGATTTGTATTCCTGAACAGTACGGCGGCTCGGGCCTAGGGATCACCGAAGCTGCGCTCATGATGCAAACGATTAGTGAGTCTGGTGCGGGCATGAGCGGTGCCTCGGCTGTGCACATGAATATTTTTGGCTTGAACCCGGTGGTGCAGTTTGGCACCGAAGAGCAAAAACATCGCATGTTGCCGCCGTTAATCTCGGGCAAAGAGCGCTCATGTTTTGCAGTGACTGAACCTAACACGGGTTTAAACACGACCCAATTGAAGGTCAAGGCTGAACGGGTCGGTGATCATTATGTACTGAGCGGTACGAAGGTTTGGATTTCGACGGCTCAGGTGGGTGAAAAAATGTTGATCC
>CAIYCP010000611.1 GCA_903924715.1 uncultured beta proteobacterium | reverse complement strand
GGCACCGGTTGGCCAAGCTTGACGTATTCAAGTCCAACGTCTTCAAGCGGTGCCAAACCGAGTTGCACGTCTCGCAAGCCTTTGAAAAATTCAAGTGCCTCGGAAACGGTCATGTCGAGCACGGCATCGATTGAGGCGCGACGGCCTAAGTGTTCAATTTCGACTTCGCGTACTTCAGGTCGAAAGCGCTTGCCATCGCAATCCGGGCAGCGAATATAGACATCGGATAAAAACTGCATTTCGACATGTTCGAAGCCAGTGCCTCCGCAGGTGGGACAGCGCCCATCACCGCTATTGAAACTGAACGTACCGGCGGTGTAGCCCCGCTCGCGCGCGACAGGTGCTTGAGAAAACAGTTTACGAATTGGATCAAAGGCGCCAACGTAGCTGGCGGGATTTGAGCGCGCAGTTTTCCCAATCTGCGCCTGGTTGACCATCACAACGTCGGCGAGTTGCTCCGCGCCTAGAATCCGATCAAAGGCGCCAGGTGATTCTGTTGGCTTGCCCATAATCTTCAGTAAACCTGGGTACAGCACATCCTGAATCAACGTTGATTTGCCCGAACCCGATACGCCGGCGACACAGACTAAGCGACCAAGTGGGATCTCGATCGATACATTTTTAAGATTGTTGGCGGTGACGCCTTCGAGTAGCAAACGGGGGGTGTTCGCTGACACGGGCAATGGTCGCGGCGCTTCAACCTTCATGCGCCCGCCCATGTATTTTCCGGTGAGCGTCGTCGCGTCTCGCAGTGCAAGAGGTGTGCCGTCAAACACGATTTGACCGCCGCGTTCGCCCGGACCCGGGCCCACATCAATCACTCGATCGGCAGCGATCATGACCTGTGGATCATGCTCGACCACCACTAACGTATTGCCTGCATCCCGTAAGCGGTGCATGACTTCAACAACACGGTGAATATCGCGAGGATGCAGGCCGATTGAAGGTTCATCCAGCACAAATAAAGTGTTTACTAATGAGGTGCCTAGAGCCGTCGTTAAATTGATTCGCTGCACCTCACCACCCGAGAGCGTGCGACTCTGTCGATCGAGCGTGAGATATCCCAGGCCCACATCACACAAAAATTTTAGCCGTGCACGCACTTCGGTCAATACCAGGTCCATTGCGGCATCTAAGCCGCCATCAAACTTAAGCGTATCGGCAAACGCGCGCAATTGAACAATCGGTGTCAACATCAAATCTTGAATTGATTTATGTTCGATTTTCCAGAGCAGGGCGTCGGGTTTTAAACGTGCGCCATGACAGGTTGGGCAAGGGGTATAGCTGCGGTACTTTGAAAGCAAGACCCGCACATGCATCTTGTACGATTTGGTTTCAAGCCAGTTAAAGAATTTTTGTACGCCGTACCATTGGGTTTTCCAGGCGCCACTGCCGCCTTTCCAGAGCGGGTCGCCATCCAGTACCCAGTCTTTATGCTCTTGGGGCAAATGACGCCAAGGTGTGTTCACCGATACGTTGGCGCGTTTGGCGTACTTCAGCATTTCCTCATGGCATTCTTTGTAACTAGGGGTCTGCCAAGGCTTGACTGCGCCGTCTTCAAGCGTTTTATTTTCGTCCGGAATCACGAGCCCAAAATCAATACCGATCACACGACCAAAGCCACGACAGGCTTCGCAGGCTCCCAGAGGCGAGTTAAACGAAAACGTGCTGGGTAGTGGGTCGCTATAACTAATGTTGCAGTCTGCGCAGTGCAGCTTGTCACTGAATTTCCAGACGTCGGTGTCAGCACCTTCTTGATCAAGCGCATGTACCGAGATCAGGCCATTGCCCATTTTGAGCGCAATGTCCAGCGCTTCCATCACCCGAGAGGCTTCAGCACCTTCAAAACGGAAGCGGTCTTGAATGACGCGCAGCGTGCGTAATAACGGTGAAAGGGTGGCTGATTTTTTTGAAACTTTTTTTAATGGCTTGGAAGGTTTAGTAGCAACGGTGTCGCCGATTTGAGTTGGGTTTTCATCTGCGTGTACACGGGTGTAGCCCTGTTGATCGAGAAAGCCACGCACTTCTTCTTCAGTAAAGTTCAAGGGCACTTGAACCGGAAAAGTGATCACGAGACGAGGATCGCCCGCTTTGGCCGCACGTTGGCCGATTGCGGCAAAGATCGAGGCAGTGCTGTCACGGCAGACGGACTGACCACAGCCTCGGCAGGTTAGCTGCGCGCCTCGCGCAAAGAGCAGTTTCAGGTGATCGTTGAGTTCGGTCATGGTGCCGACGGTGCTACGTGAACTGCGCACCGGGTTCGTCTGGTCGATGGCGATGGCAGGTAAGATGCCTTCAATACGATCGACGACGGGCTTATCCATCCGATCTAAAAATTGACGTGCGTAGGGAGAGAAGGTCTCAACGTAGCGTCGTTGCCCTTCTGCGTAGAGTGTGTCAAAGGCTAAAGAGCTTTTGCCCGACCCGCTCACACCAGTGATGACCGTTAAATCGCCGGTGTTTAGAGTGAGATCGAGGTTTTTGAGATTGTTCTGGCGCGCGCCAGTAATGCGTATCGTTGGGTTCATGCTGCAATCATAAAGCGACTGTTAAGCGAACTTGGGTTCAGTGGCGAATATCCCTAACGTTTCAGAAAAGAGACGCCTCGGGACGTTTTAGGGTATCATTACAGGTTCCCTACCGGAGAATAGCGATGGCTTCAGAAACAAAACGTACGCGCCGCAACACGCTCGAGCGCCGTTGCCTAGGCAAGGCCTTTAAGCGCTTGTTCGTCAACGCCCCTAAAGGCGTGTTCAAAATGCTTGAGAAAGTCAAAAAAGCCTAAGTTTTATATAGTCTTTTTCGGCAAATCAGAAGCCCAGTCGTGAAAATGACTGGGCTTTTATTTATTTGAATTCAAGGGTTATCCCTAGTGCTGAATAAGACTTTTAGGATGGGCGCCGCGAGTGATAATCCATAAGCCAATCAAACAAACGGAGATAACAGCATGAGTGGTTCAAAAAGATG
>CAIYCP010000610.1 GCA_903924715.1 uncultured beta proteobacterium | reverse complement strand
TGCCAGGCTCTTACGTTGAAGTCGCTTTAAAGATTGCGCCGAGCAATAATCTGATTGTGCCAACCAATACGCTTATTTTTGGTTCGGGCGGCCCGTATGTCGCACGTGTCGTCGATAATAAAATAGAAAAACGCAAGGTTGTCCTTGGTATTGATTACGGCCTACAGGTCGAGGTGAAAAGTGGTGTGTCGGTCGATGATGTTTTGATTATCAACCCACTTGATTCGATCACCAACGGGCAAACAGTTATCGTCGAAACGCCCCCCGCCACCAAGTGATTATGAAACGTTCGTTCACGCTTTGTTTGATTGCTCTTGCCTGCGCGGGTTGCTCGCCAATCGGGCCAGACTACGAACGGCCGTTGCTTGAGATGCCAGAAAACTGGAAAGCCTTGCCCGGTGCAAATCCAGCGCTCTGGAAACCGGCCGAGCCTGCTGACGGTGCGCCCAAAGGCCAATGGTGGACGAGCTTTAAAGACGAAACGCTCAATCAGTTAATTCAAAAATGCCTGGAGAACAACAACACGTTGCAGGCGTCTATTGCCAGACTTGATCAAGCGATTGCCCAAAGTGAAGCGCGCGGAGCCGCGCTACTACCCACCATCACTGCGGGCGGCACAGCGTCGCGAACCTTAAGTTCAGCGAACCGTCCGACCACAACGTATGACAGCGTCAATATTTCAACCGTACAAAATGATTTTCGTCCGATTGCGATTATGACCTACGAAATTGACTGGTTGGGCAAGGTTCGTCGCGATGTCGAGGCCGCGCGCAATACCGCCGAGCAAGCAGCCGCCGATACCGAAAACGTCAAGCTTTTACTCAGCGCTCAAGTCGCCTCATCGTACATTCTGATGCGTCAATATGATGAAGAGATTCGCGTGTTGACCATCATTGTTGGGCTTCAAACAAAGTTGCTCGATCTGTTTCAAAAACGCTATGACCTGGGTTCTGCAGGGCGCACAGAGTTAGAACAGCAGCGTGCGTTAACAGAAACTAGTGGCGCGCAACTTGAAGTGCTCAAATCTCAACGCAACGTTCAAGAAAATCTGTTAGCGACGCTGACCGGCACGCCGGCCGCAACCTTTAAGATCGCAGCGGGTGGATTGCCTGAAACACTGCCTGCGTTTCCGGTCAATGTCCCGTCATCACTGCTTGAGCGTCGACCCGACGTCGCAGCGGCCGAGCGTGCGATGGCCGCGGCGAACGCGCAGATCGGCGTTGCCAAGGCCGCGTTCTTTCCGTCTTTGTTAGTCGCGCCCGCTTTCTTAGGTTTTGATTCAAATAATGCAACGACGCTCTTTAACTTGCCTTCTCTACTCTGGTCAATTGGCTTAACCGCTACACAGACGGTCTTTGATGCAGGCCGTACCAGCGCCAACTATCGCTTTGCGCAAGCTGGCTACGCGGGTACCGTTGCCAACTATCGCCAAACGGTTTTGGTTGCAATTCAAGAAACGCAAGATGCCATGAGCAATCTTCAACAATACGATCGCGCCCGCAGCAAGCAAGATCAAGCCGTGGACAGCCTGAACAAGGCCTTGCGTATCAGTGCAATACGCTATCGCGAAGGCGTGGATACTGCACAGACACTTGCCCTGCTACAACAAAACCAACTGACTGCGCAGCGTACAAAGTGGCAAATGCATGGCAATCAGTTCTTGGCCAATATCGCCTTGGTCAAAGCCTTGGGCGGGGGCTGGGAAGGCCTCAAATTACCCGAACCAATCGTGCGCGTGCAAGACGACAAGTCTGATATTTTTGATGGTGCCCAGTAAGCGTTCTACCCATCGCTTGGTTTATTTTTTTTCAACCTGATGCAGATCTGCCAACTCTAGATCGCGCAGCTTCGGTGCGGCAAACCAACACACGGCGACCACCAGCAAGGTCATCACACCTCCAAACACGATTGAAGTGCTTAGGCCTAGCAAACTGGCGGCCAGGCCAGACTCAAGCGCACCGATCTCGTTAGACGAACCAATGAAAATGCCATTAATCGCCGAGATACGACCGCGCATTTGATCGGGCGTGGTCAATTGCAAAATCGTTGAGCGCAGCACCACCGAAATCCCGTCAAACACTCCGGTTAAAAACAAAAAAGCAGCAGCAACCCAGAAGCTTGTCGACCAACCAAAGCCCATCACTGTCACGCCAAACCCCGCTACCGCCACCAGTAAAGCGCGGCCGCCATGGCGTTGAAGCGGGTGCCGTGCTAACCAGGCCCCGGCCAAGACAGAACCGATGGCGGGCGCCGCACGCAACAACCCAAGTGACTCAGGACTACCCCGCAAAATCTCATCGATAAACGCAGGCAGCATCGCCACCGCTCCACCGAAAAGTACCGCAAACATATCGAGCGCCATCGCAGCCAACATGATTTGCTTCGAAAAAACAAAACGCAGTCCCTGCACGATACCGGCCCACATCGAGAGCTCGCTTGGCGTGATCTTTTCTTCGGTGTAGCGCAACAGCCCAACGGCAATAATGGCCAGCAAAGCAAAGAGCCCGGAAGCGAGATAGGCAGAGACCAAACCTGGCCAGGCGATCAAGAGCCCGCCAATGACGGGGCCAATCACCTGTGCGGCTTGGTAGACCACTGTTCCGATGGCCGAGCCTTGGGCAAAGTCTTCGCGTCTAAGCACTTGGGCAAAAATGACTTGATAGGTTGGGCGGATAAAGGCACGTGCCAGACCTGCGAGGCCAATGCCCACATAAATCAACCAATGCGCGCCGACTCCGAGGTCATCAAAATACCCCAGCGCGACGGGCACCATTAACAACGCAATCAGCACATGAAGCGAACAGCCAAACAAGGCGATCCGTTTTTTAGACAGCTGATCCACCGCGTGACCTGCAAACAGTGCGCTACAAAAGTACGGCACCACTTCAGCCAAGCCCACCAGACCCAAAGACAAGGGATCTTTGGTGAGCTCATAAATATGCCAACCAACCGTCACTGCCAGGATCTGGTAGCTAAAGGTCAGGCAAGCCCGATAAAACATCAACTCAACAAAAGCGCGCGAAATCACCATAGCCAAGAGAATATCACTTCCCTTATTGCCAAGCTTAAGTTACTTTTTACATCTTCAAAACGCTGTCTTTTCGCCATAGGGTTATTCGATGCTGCTGTTTGCCACCACCGTCTTTCTATCGGCATTTTTACTCTTTCAGATTCAACCCATCATTGCAAAAATGATTTTGCCCTGGTTCGGGGGATCGTCCTCGGTCTGGAGCGTGTGCATGGTTTTTTTCCAGGCCGAGTTACTGCTTGGCTATGCCTATGTGCACTGGCTACACGAAAAGCTGTCGGCGCAACGCCAAGTGCTGGTTCACCTGGGCTTAATCTTCTTAAGTATTTTGATGTTACCCGTTGCAGCCGACCCGTCCTGGAAGGGAGACGCGTTGGCCAATCCAAGTTGGGCTGTCTTTGTCGTGCTTGCAATCTCGGTGGGCGCCCCCTACCTAATGCTGTCAACAACGGGCCCTTTAATGCAAGCCTGGTATGCCCACGCCTTTCATACGCCCGGAGCCGAAACCAAACCGTATCGCCTCTATGCGCTATCCAACCTGGCCTCAATGATCGCGCTGCTGTCTTACCCTGTTGTGATCGAACCTTTTTTCGCAGTGGGTGTACAAGCCTTGGGTTGGTCGGCGGGCTACCTGCTGTTCGCCTTAGCCGCCATCGCTACAGGCGTAGTGGTATACCGCAAAAAAGTACACGCGACGCTTCAAACGCAATCAACTGAGGCACCCGCAGCACGGCCTAGTCTACGTGAATGTCTACTCTGGGTTGGCCTCGCCGCCTCAGCTTCAATACTGTTGTTAACGATGACGCGACAACTCACCAACGACGTCGCGCCCGTGCCCTTTTTATGGGTGCTCCCGCTCAGCATTTACCTCTTTAGTTTTATCTTGGTCTTTGACGCGCCACGCTATTACGTTCGCTCAGCATTTTTAGTCGCCTTGCCACTCTCGTTTATTGCACTTGATTTCGTCATGCAGAGCAGCTTCAGTGTTCCGGTGATGATTAGCTTAATCGCGCTCACGCTATTCGTTTTTTGCATGGTGTGTCATGGCGAATTAGTCAGACGCAAACCGCCCGTGCGCCACCTCACACTTTTTTATCTGATGATGTCAGTCGGCGGGGCCTTGGGCGGCACCTTTGTGGGTTTGATTGCCCCCATGATTTTTAATGCGTATTTTGAACTGCCCATCGGCTTGTTCATGTGCGCGGCCTTAGTCGCAGCAGTACTGTGGAGCACCTCAACATCAACTTGGCGCGTTCTTCTGATCATTGCCTTGCTAGGCTATGGTTGGCGCCTCGCCGATATCTCGATTGACTACGTCAAGGGATATCGCGTGGTGATGCGTAACTTTTATAGCCAACTACGTATTGAAGATATCGCACAAACCAAAGAGGCTCCGCAACTTGGTGCCCAGCGTCTCATGCTGCATGGTGGAATCATTCATGGCGAACAGTTCCTCGATCCTAAATTGCGCAAAACGCCCACGGCTTACTACTGCCATCGCTCGGGTATTGGCTTGGCACTAGATAACCTCAGTCAATCCACAGCACTCAAAATCGGTGTGGTGGGCTTGGGTGCAGGTACCCTCGCAACCTACAGCCGTGCGGGTGATGAGATGCGTATCTACGAAATCAATGATCAGGTGCTTGATCTTGCGCGAAGCGAATTCACCTATCTCAGTGATAGTCCGGCCAAAATTGTGCCCGTGCTAGGCGATGGACGCCTAATGCTTGAACGCGAGCCACCTCAACACTTTGACCTACTGGCCATGGATGCCTTTTCGGGCGACTCTATCCCGACGCATTTGCTCACACTCGAGTCAATGAAAACGTATTTTGGGCACCTCAAGCCTGATGGAATTTTGGCAGTGCACATTACCAACCATTACCTCAACCTTGAACCAGTCATGGCCGCGGCCGCCCAGCATTTTGGCAAAGTGGCGCTCAGCTTTGAGCTCAAGCCCACAAGCAAAGACGAGTATTGCCGTCAGTCGGTTTGGGTCTTACTCGTATCCCCAGAGCGTGCGGCAAACTTGCCCGAAGCACTCAAAATAGGCACGACGCTCAAACCGCGCGCGAACTTCCCCGCTTGGACCGACAGTTTTTCGAATCTATTGGGGATTTTAAAGTAGCGAGCCTAGGCTGACAGCCAAACGAGGTTTTTAATAGTTTTTAACGTATTTTTAAAAGGGATTAGTGGTTTTTAAGATCATCTAACGTTATAATCGTGCAAATTGATGGTAAATACTTGGTATTTATTCGTTAAAATCCATTATTTAGCGTCAGGATCTTAAATGAAGCTGTTAGATCAACTCAATCGCCCCCGTTACCTCACAAAAGCGCTCGCCGCCGCCAACAACCTCATCTCCGAACGCGGTGAAGCAAATGGTTCGAGCATGGCGCAGGCCTTGATCAGTCAATATCAGCTCCTTGACGAAGCGCAACGTCAGATTTTTTATACGGCACTTGCCGAAAAGTTCAGCCCAGACCCGATCGCTGTCGCCACTGCGGCGCAAGCCTACGCAAAAGACCCTTCGGCCTTGAACCAGATCGCCTTGACCCAGGCAGCCGAATCCCCCAGGCAAGAGTTGTTTCGACGTATGAATCGTGCCCCAGGTGGCACCAAAGCGGCCTTGGCCATGCGGCGAGAGCTGTTGCGCCTGCTCGACAAGCGCCCCGATCTTGCCGCCCTCGATTACGACATCCGGCACTTGCTGTCGTCTTGGTTTAATCCCGGATTTTTAAAAATGCATCAAGTTGATTGGCGCTCGCCTGCGCATGTCCTTGAAAAAATCATTCAGCACGAAGCCGTACACGCCATTGATGGCTGGGACGACTTGCGCAGACGCTTGCAGCCCGATCGCCGGTGCTTTGCTTTTTTTCATCCCCAGCTTCCTGATGAGCCGTTGATTTTTGTCG
>CAIYCP010000609.1 GCA_903924715.1 uncultured beta proteobacterium | reverse complement strand
CCTTCAACGCGAAACGATTTCAACACCTCTTTGTCTTGAACGTTTAAAAACGCCTCGCGAATGGATTGCTTGAGGGCTGGGGTCAGATTGCCCTGCATCACGATTGGATAGTTCGGGATTGGTTCTGATAAAGCGAGTTGCACGATTTTAGTGGGGTCAATCACATTTTTACTCACCAAGGTATCGTAGATGGGTTTTGATAACGCGCCCGCGGGCACTTGCCCGGCCTGCACGGCGCGAGCGACTGCGTCATGCGTCCCTAAAAAAACAGGTTTGTAATCTTTGTCGCCATCTAACTGTGCATTCTTAAGCAGATAAGCCCGCGGCGCTAAGTGACTGGATGTTGAGGCTTGATCGCCAAAGGCGAAGGGCTTGCCCTGAATGTCTGCCAGTGTTTTGACCGTACCCGCCGCATTAGCAATTAACACTGAGTTGTAGGTGGGTGCGCCGCGCTCAACGCCCACGGCAAACGGCTCGATTTCAGAGGCGCGTGATTTTGCCAGCACGTATGAAAAGGGCCCGAAATAAGCCACCTCGATGCGACCAAAACGCATGGCCTCAATCATCGATGAATAGTCAGTGGTGACGATGATTTCAATTTTTTTGTTCAGCGTACGCTCTAAATAGTCCTTCAGCGGTTGGGCGTTTTGTATCAGAGTGGCTGCGTTTTCATCGGGCAGCAGCGCGACGCGCAGCGTTGAAGGATCGCGACCCTGTGCCATCGCCTGATTGGCCATGAGGCAAAAGAAAATGACGCCAGCAGAAATAAAGGAACGACGGCTCATACTTAGACCTCGATGAGTGATGATTGTTTAAAAGACGTAAGCTTTTGTGTAGTGTCGGGCGAGCTTGCCTCGACGCTTGGGTGGTGTTGGTATAACTCTTTAATATAAGGATCAGAGAGCGCTTGGGGCGGTCCATCAAACACGACGGCGCCCTGTTTAAGGCCAATGATTCGATCGGCAAACTGCCGAGCAAAGTCAACTTGATGCAAGCTAATGACAGCCGTCAATCCGTCAGACTTACAGATGTCGTGAAGCGATTGCAGCAGTCGAAGTGAAGTGTTTGGGTCAAGGCTTGCGATCGGTTCGTCCGCCAATAAGAGTCTCGGTTGTTGAATCAAGGCCCTAGCCATCCCCACGCGCTGCTGCTGCCCCCCGGATAGTTGATCGGCACGCGCCAAGGCACGATCAAGTAAGCCGACTCGATCGATTGCCGCCAACGCCTGCTCTTTTTCCAAATGTGTCCAGGGACAAAACATCCGCCAACCTGTGTGGTGACCGACTCTTCCAAGCAATACGTTATTCAGGACACTCAATCGTCCAATCAAATGATGTTGTTGAAAAATCATGCCGGTCTGGCGGCGGTGGAGTTTCAGGGTTGAGCGCTCGGCAAGGTCACCTAGACCTGTGGCAGTCACGTTACCCTTCGTTGGTTTGACCAGGCCATTTAGGGAACGTAACAGCGTTGATTTGCCCGCGCCAGAAGTACCCAATAAGACGACGAACGAACCCTG